>JAKDNE010000310.1 GCA_030451965.1 Brachybacterium sp.
CAGCTCCGCGCCCCCAGCGGTCCCGGCGCCGGTTCGTGGCCGGGGCGAGGAACTGGTTGAGCAGATAGCCCTCGGAGCCCATGATCTCGACGCCGTCGTACCCGGCCTCGACCGCGAGGCGGGCCGCCTCGGCGAAGTGCTGGACGGTGCGGCCCACGCCGCGGCGGGTCAGGCGCCGCGCCCGGAACGGGGAGAGCTTGGACTTCCCTGCGGCCGACGAGGCGGCCAGCGGATGGAAGGCGTAGCGACCCGCGTGCAGCAGCTGCAGCAGGATCCGCCCGTCGGCCTCGTGGACCTCGCGGGTGATCGCCCGGTGGTCACGCATGGTGCGGGCATCGGCCTGGGCGCCGCCCGGGGTGAGGCGACCGGTGCGGTCGGGGGAGAAGCCGCCGGTGACGATCAGCCCGACGCCGCCGCGGGCACGCTCGCCGAGATACGCGGCGAGCTTCTTCGCGTCGGCCGAGCGGTCTTCGAGACCCACATGCATCGAGCCCATCACGATCCGGTTGCGCACCTCGAACCGTCCCAGGTCCAGCGGGGAGAGCAGCCGGGTGAAGGAACGGCGCGCGGTCGGAGGGGGAAGCGGCACTGACATGAGACCGATTCTGCCAGCAACCACCGACGGCACTGCGTGGACGCTCCGCGCCGCCCGGTCCCGCGCGCTCCGCGTACCCTGGAGCGGACCCCCAGTCCCCGGAGCGAGGAGCCCCCATTGCCGTCGCGCATGCTGATCATCGTCGATGTCCAGAACGACTTCTGCGAAGGCGGTGCGCTGGGTGTCGAGGGCGGGGCCGAGGTCGCGGCCCGGATCGTCGGCCTCGTGCGATCGCAGGGGGAGCGGTACGACCGCATCCTGGTCAGTCAGGACTGGCATCGCGGGGACACGGACAACGGCGGGCACTTCGCCGTGCCGCCGGCCGCACCGGATTTCGCCGACACCTGGCCGGTGCACTGCGTGGCGGAGACGCCCGGAGCGGCGCTGCACCCGGAGATGGCGGCGCTCGCCGAGGACCTGGGGGAGCGGCTCGAGATCGTGCGGAAGGGCTACGGCATCCCCTCCTACAGCGCCCTCGAGGGCACGGTCGTCGCCACCGGTGAATCGGTGCAGGGTCTCCTCGCTGACGGGGACTGGGAGCGGATCGACGTGGTCGGACTCGCCTATGACTTCTGTGTGCGGGAGACGGCGCTCGGCGCGGTGGCGGCCGGCGCACCGGTGCGCGTGCTCAGCGATCTGACCGCTGCCGTGCATCCGGTGGGGATCCCCGCGCTCGAGCAGGAGCTGGCGGAGGCAGGCGTGGAGGTCGCCTCCTCCTGAGACCGGCGCGCGATGTGAGGTCTGCGCGCGATGCGCGCTGCTATTCCGTCGTCCGTCGTCGGTTCAGAAGGGCGGTTCGGTCTCGTCCAGGGCAGGGCCGGGAGGGATGATCCGGCGGGCATAGCGGCCGGGGTAGGCCTTCGCGAACGCGTCGGCGCGCTGCTCCGCGACCCGTTCCTCGCGGGGTCGGGCCTTCTCCTCGGCGTGGAGACGCATCGCGTCTGCGTGGGCGCGCTGATGGATTCGCCAGGCTCGTTCGAGTGCTTCGACGGAGTGCGGTGTGAGCAGGTCGGTGTGCTCCCGGGTCCGGGTGCGGATCTGGCCGGCGATGTTCCACGTCGTCTCCAGCGGCCCCGCCGTCGTGGAACCGTCCCCCTGACCCGGGTCGTCTCCGGGGTCGCGGCTGGGGTCGATCAGTCCAGCGGTCTTGAGCTTGTGGTGCAGCCAGCAGAGCCGGTGGAGGTTCCACAGGCTGGTCTGGCCACCCTTGCCGGGGTGGTCGTGGTCGTATTCGACGATGTGGTCGTCCTCCGCCGCGATCGCGGTGGCCCGGGTGCAGCCAGGCACGGCGCAGACGGGGTGGCGCAGCCGCAGCTGGAGCCGCATCTGTGCAGTCGGGTGATAGGTCTGGGCGGTCACGGGAAGGTGGGCGCCGGTGATCGGGTCGGTGAGGATCCGCTGCCAGGTCGACTCACCGGCCGCGAGCAGTCTTGCCTGCTCTGCGGGGACCGGTGTCATCCCCTCCAGCATCGCCGGGCCGTCATCGACACCCAGCAGCGTGGTGGCGGGAACGGTGACCAGGATCTTGTACGGGCTCGAGGTCTCCTGGACGGGGTCGATGTCCAGGACCGAGTGGACCAGGATCGCGTACCGCAGTGTGCGCAATGAGAGGGCCCTGCCGCGCTCGTGGAGGTTCTCTTCGATGTCGAACGGCAGCGGTCCTTCGACCCCGTCCTCCAGGCCGGCACGCTGGGCCTTCTGGACGGTGCGGGAGGCGATGTCGAGCCGGTGGGCAAGGGCCTGGATCTCCGGGATCGGACCCGTGACGTACAGCGAAGCGGTGCCGGTCTCGGTATTGACGTCCATGATCTCCACATCCCGGGACTCCGACGGCGGAGTGGGGACCGTTCCCGCGACCGCCAGGGCGACGGCGAGGGTGACCTGCTTGTCGAAGGTCGCCTTCGACACCGACGGGATCTCCACGCCGGACATATGGGCGTCGACCTGCCGGACCTGGTTCTCGGACAGGCGACGGACGTGCCGGATCAGGGAGTGGTGCCAGGCCTCGGGCAGATCCCCTGCCCGCACATGCTCGAAGGTCAGCGGCATCCACTCCACGGCGGTGTGGGCGTCGGTGACCTGCACCTGAGCATGGAAGCAGCTGCACCGCAGCCCGGTCGCGACCTTCAACGCCGTCACATCCGCGTCATCCAGCAGCCCCTGCACGGCGGGGTCCTCACGGAAGAACGTCGAGAGCTGACGAAGCTGATGGGCATAGAGCCGTGCACGGGTCTTCATCGTCTGATGCATCGAGAGCACCCGGGCTGCTTCGAGGCTTTTCGCCTCGACCTCCTCCAGGATGTGATCCTCGGACAGTGCGCGCCGCGCCCGCACCCGCCACCTTGGGGCGTCGACGGAGGGGGACGTAGCGGTGCCTGTGCCGATATGCGCAGGAGCCTCGGCGGGGGCCTCATCGGCCGGGCCAGGACTATCGATGCCGGGAACCCAGGGCCTGCCGGCAGCATCTTGCGACCCGTCGGACGCGTCTGTGCGACCGAACTCCTCGTCCTCGAACTCACCCACCGTCTCCACCTCCTTCCCGCGCCAGAGCACCTCACGAACCGCATCTGCGATATTCCTCAACCGTATTCCGTGCACACTCGATACTGAAGGGTCAGCGCGAAATGGGGATGAATCTGTGGATAACTCCTATGTGTGGAGGAATGGTTCTGTGGATAACCATCAGGTGTGGAGGAGCGGTCCGCGCAGACGACTCGCGAGAACGATGTATGAACAGGTCGAGAGGTGCCTCCTTTCAGTGTGGTTCACATCGTCCATGCGGGCTTTTCGGGCGGTCTTTCGCGCGATAGATACCCGGCTCGCGGAATGAGGGGAAAGGGAAGTGGGCAGCGTCTGGATCGATGTCAAGTGCGACCTGAAGAATGTGCATGAATGGCAGTGTGGAGGAAAGAGTACTTGCCGTCTTTCTCGTCGATGCCTTCCTCGTCGATGCCCTTACCCGTCGGCGTCTCCGCCCATCGGGGCCGCCCCTCGTCTGACCGCCGCGCCGGAGACCTCCCGCGCCGCCCGCCCACGA
>JAKDNE010000025.1 GCA_030451965.1 Brachybacterium sp.
GTCGGTGAGACGAGAAGATACGCTCATGGTCAGAGCGGCGTCATACCGTGGTCTGACGTTCCCGGCCGGAGAGGACCGGTCCTCAGCTGGCGCCGGGGGCGACCAGACCGGTCTCGAAGGCGATGATCACGGCCTGGACCCGGTCCCGGGCTCCGAGCTTCGCGAGCACCCGCCCCACATGGGTCTTGACGGTGGCCTCGGCGACGAACAGCTCCGCCCCGATCTCCCGATTCGAGAAGCCCCGGCCTATCAGAGTCAGCACCTCGCGCTCGCGCTCGGTGAGCGGGTCGAGGAGCGAGATGTCCTGCTGTTCCGGCTCCGGGGTGGCGACCACGCGCTCGAGCAGTCTCCGGGTGGCGGACGGTGCGATCACGGCGTCTCCGCGATGCACTGTGCGAATGGCGCCGAGGAGGTCCTCGGGCTGAGCATCCTTGAGCAGGAAGCCGCTGGCCCCGGCACGGATCGCGGAGACCACGTACTCGTCCAGATCGAAGGTGGTCAGCACGATGATCCTCGGGGCCCTGCCCTCCGGTGCCTGAGCGAGGACCTCGGCCGTCGCCTCGATCCCGTCCATGCGCGGCATCCTCACGTCCATCAGCACCACATCGACCGTGCGGGCGCGCAGTTCGGCCACCGCGGCGGCGCCGTCGGAAGCCTGGGCGACCACCTCCATGTCGTCCTGGGAGTCGATGACCATGGCGAATCCGGCCCGGACCAGGGGCTGGTCGTCGACCAGGGCGATGCGCAGCGGACGGTCGGGGGAGTCGGTCATCGGGGTTCTCCTGGGAGGTGGTGTGCGGAGCGCGGCGGGTCGAGGGGAAGCGCAGGCGTGCTCGAGGACCTCGAGGGTGCGTCCGGCGGTCCCGTCAGCGGGACCGTGGCCCGCACCCGGTAGCCGCGGGAGGGGAGCGGGGCCGCCTCGAGCGTCCCGCCGAACACGGACATCCTCTCGCGCATACCGGTCAGGCCGTGGCCCTGCCCGTCGGAGGAGGGGTCGATACCCTGCCCGTCGTCGAGCACCTCGACGGTCAGCTGCTGCGGGCCGCGGAGGATCCGCACCGCGGCGGTGGCTCCGGATCCGGCGTGCTTGAGCACATTGGTCAGTGACTCCTGGACCAGACGGAACACGGAGACCCCGAGCGCCTGGGGGAGATCGTCCAGGGCGCCGTCGATCTCGAGGCCGACGGGCAGGCCCGCGGCCCGCACCCGCTCGAGCAGGTCCGGGAGAATCTCCGGGCCCGGCTGGGGGCCGAAGCTGGTCTCGTCCTCCTGGCGGAGGACCCCCAGCAGCGAGCGCATGTCGGCGAGCGCCGCCCGGCCGGTCTCGCCGATGGTGCCGAGCACCTCGACGGCCTTCTCGGGTTTCTGCTCGGCGACGAAGCGGCCGCCGTCGGCCTGGGCGATGATCACCGAGAGGGAGTGCGCGACCACGTCGTGCATCTCTCGGGCGATGCGGGCGCGCTCGTCCGCGACGGCGAGAGCGGTGCGCTGCTCCCGCTCCCGCAGCGCCTGCTCGGCCCGATCGCGGGTCAGGGCGAGCTGCCGCACTCGCGCCCTCTGGAGGTTCGCCAGCGCCCAGACCGCGACGATGGTGATGGTGCCGACGATCATCAGCATGGCGAAGCTGGACACGGCAGGGATCAGCCCGCCGTACTCGGACAGCAGGGCGTCGATGCCCCAGAAGAGGGCCTGCGCGAGCACCCCGAGCATGCCGGCGACGACCCCGATGCCATGCACCAGGGGCCTGCCGTAGGCGACGGCGCAGAACATCGCGTAGAAGGTCATGGCGTCACCGAGGACCACCGGGACCATCATCAGCAGGTGGAGCACGGCGAGCCCGCCGATGACGGTCACGCCGAACAGCGGCCGCTTCCGGCACAGTGCTCCCGCGGCGACCATCGGGACCGAGTACAGCGTCCACCAGCCGACGGCGCCGGTGCCGAGGGAGAAGACGAGCAGCAGGAGCGCGGCACTGCCGAAGACGATCAGATCGACCGTCCCGGGATTCTCGATGACCCAGCGGAACGGATCGCTGGACCGAGCGCGCCGCAGGGGCGCGTCCGGATGCTGTGCGGAGCCGTCGGTCATGGACCCGAGGGTACGGCGGGGACGGTACCGGGCGCGTCAGACCGCGGTCGGATCCAGGCCCGGGGGAGAGACGGCGCGCATC
The DNA here is from genome assembly GCA_030451965.1 of Brachybacterium sp. Classification (GTDB taxonomy): domain Bacteria; phylum Actinomycetota; class Actinomycetes; order Actinomycetales; family Dermabacteraceae; genus Brachybacterium. The sequence continues at coordinate 2,171 of JAKDNE010000025.1, forward strand.
ACAGCAGGGTCTGCGGGGGCTCCAGCAGCTCCGGACCGTCGTTGCCGACCTTCCCCACCGCCGGGTCCACCTCGCGGACGGCGAGGGTCGCGTCCTCGAGCAGGTGCGAGTCCTCGAGGATCCACTCCTGGGCGGCATGGCGGTCGTCCATGGCGGTGTCGAGCCACGGGTCGAGCTGGTCGCGTCGCAGCATCACCGGGGTCCGGTCGTGGATCTCGGCGAGGTCACCGACCGCCTGCCGGGTGATGATCGTGGCGCTGAGCAGGAAACGGCCGTCCTCGCTCGCGGCCGGGCCCTCGTGATCTCCCGGCCCCTTCCACCAGGAGACCAGGGCCGCCATGTACAGCGGGGTGCCGTCGGCCGGGGTGATGAAGTAGGGCTGCTTGCGCTTCCCGGCCCCGTCGCGCACCCACTCGTAGTAGCCGTCCATCGGGACGATCGCTCGGTAGCGGCCCAGGCTGCCGCGGAAGCTGGGCTTCTCGGCGAGGGTCTCCCGGCGGGCGTTGAAGGTGCGGGACGAGAACGAGACCTCCTTCGCGAACGGGGGCAGCAGCCCCCACCGCGCGATCCGCAGCGCCCGCAGCACCTCACCGGTGTCCCTGTCGATCGATTCGGTGACCACATGGATCGGTGCGGTGGGAGGAATGTTCCAGCGGCTGCGCAGATGTGGATCGGCGAGGTCCACGGCGCCGAGATCGTCCACCAGCGGATCGATCTCCTGGTAGAAGGCGAAGCGCCCGCACATCTCAGTCGTCCTTCGGGGACGTGCCGGGGTCCGAGGTATCGGAGTCGGGGTCGACGGTGGGCACACCGTAGCGGGGGGTGAGCCGGGCGTCCTCGCCCGTATAGGCCTCGGAGTCGTGGTGGAGGTTGCGCAGACGGATGTCCCTGCCCTCGTCGACGATCTTCTCGCGCTTGGCCTCCGCCTTCTCCGCGCCGCTGGAGTCTCGCAGGGGCAGCGCCAGGGAATCCTCGGCGGGCTTGCCGGCCGCGAGCTCGCGGGCGCGCTCGTATTCGGCGTCGACCTCAGCGCCCATGATGATCACGATGTTGATGATCCACAGAGCGAACAGCACCGCCATGATGCCGCCGATCGCGCCGTAGCTGGAATAGCTGGCGACGGTGCTCATGTAGATCGACAGTGCGACCGCAGCGACGCCGATGCCGAGGATCGCGAACACCCCGCCGGGGGAGATGAAGCGGAAGGGCTTCTTGATGTTGGGCGCGCCCCAGTACAGCAGCGAGATGAGGGCGAAGGCGATGACCAGGATCACCGGCCACTTCGCCCATGCCCAGATCGGCAGGAACGAGTTCATCAGGAAGGCCAGCACGCCCTCTGCACCGATGGTGGAGGCGATCGGACCCAGCAGGCTCTCGACGATCGACTCGCTCAGCAGCACCGAGACCATCACCAGCAGGATGCCGAGGATCATCGTGATCGTGAGGAGCAGCATGGTGCCGTTCATCTTGATCGGACCGCGGCCTTCACGCACCTCGTAGATGTGGTTCGCGGCCCGCCCGTAGGCCTTGATGTACGCCGAGGCGGACCACAGCGCGGTCGCGATGCCGATGATCAGCGCGACGGTGCCGCCGGTCGAGGAGCCCAGCAGGGACTCGAGCGTGGAGTCGACGGCGCCGCCGACCTCCATCCCGCTGCCTCCCGCGCCGGAGGAGACGGCGTCCTTGATCAGCTCGGCGATCTGGTCCTTGATCCCGGACAGCAGCAAGGTGGCCAGGGAGAACAGGGCCAGCAGAGTGGGCGCGATCGAGAGCACCATGAAATAGGTGAGCTTAGCGGCCTGGTCCGTGCCACCGTCCCGCATGAACTCGCTGAGCACGCGCTTGGCCATGTACTTCAGGGTGGTGCCGGACAGCTTCGGGGCGTCATCGCCCGTCGCGGTGGTGGAGTCGGCCATGAGGAAGCTCCTGGGGTCGGGTGACTCACGGACAGGTGTCATCCTGCCATGAGCGCGAGCCGGGAGAGTTGTCCACAATTGCTGGGAGAACCGCGCGTCGCGCGCCGATGCGCCCTACAGTGACGGAGATGACGCGACGTGCGTCACATGTCGGACGGTCACGAGGGACCGATCGGCAGGGACCACGGGGGGATGGGATGGACGCGGCCACCATCATCGAGAGCGAATCGCGCGAGCTGATCCGTCGCCGCGGGCTGGACGTGCACGCCGATCAGCTGGAACCGCTGATCCGCGAGGTGATGAGCGACTACGACCGTCGCTCCTCCTCCGGCGAGGTACCGGTGCTGCGCGACGACGACGAGTCGATGGTCGCCGAGGTCGCCGCCCGGATCGGCGGTTTCGGCCCGCTGCAGGAGATGCTGGATGACCCCACCATCGAGGAGATCTGGCTGAACTCCCCCTCACAGGTCTTCTGCGCGCGCAACGGACGCAGTGAGCTGACCACCATCGTGCTCAGCGATACGGAGGTGCGCGGGATCGTCGAGCGGATGCTGGTCTCCAGCGGGCGCCGCCTGGACATGAGCACGCCGTTCGTGGATGCGCTGCTGCCGGACGGCTCCCGTCTGCACGTCGTGATCCCGAGCGTCACCCGGAAGCACTGGGCCATCAACATCCGCAAGTTCATCGCCAAGGCGTACGACCTCCAGGGGCTGGTCACGCTCGGCTCCCTCACCCAGCAATCCGCGGACTTCCTCGATGCGGCGATCGGCAGCGGCCTGAACGTGCTGGCTTCAGGGGCCACCGGAGCGGGCAAGACCACGTTCCTGCGCTGTCTCGCACGGTCGGTGGGGGCGCGTGAGCGCGTCGTCACCATCGAAGAGGTCTTCGAGCTGAACCTCGCGCTGCGCGATGTGGTGGCGATGCAGACGCGGCAGGCGAACCTCGAAGGGGCCGGCGAGATCTCGATGCGGCGCCTGGTCAAAGAGGCCCTGCGCATGAGGCCCAGCCGGATCATCGTCGGCGAGGTGCGCGAGGCGGAGAGCCTCGACATGCTGATCGCATTGAACAGCGGCCTGCCAGGCATGGCCTCGATCCACGCGAACTCGGCCCGGGACGCGGTGACCAAGCTGTGCACACTCCCGCTCCTCGCCGGGGAGAACGTCTCCAGCCGCTTCGTCGTGCCGACGGTGGCCAGCGCCATCGACCTCATAGTGCACCTGGACATGTTCGCGGACGGGCGCCGACGGGTGCGGGAGATCGTCGGCCTCAGCGGACGGGTGGAGGACGAGGTCATCGAGGTGTCCGAAGTCTTCTCCCTGCAGGCGGACCGCCTCGTGCGCGGCGATGGACAGTCCCCGCACGCCGACCGCTTCGCACGGGCAGGGCACGACCTGACCGCGCTGCTCGGAAGGGGAGCGCCATGAGCGATGGAGCGTTCCTCGGCCTGATCGCCGGTCTCGGGCTGCTGTCGATCTGGTGGTCGCTGTGGGAGCAGGACGACGCGCCGTCCGGTCGAGGGATCGTCGGGAGGGGCATGGACAGGCTCCGTGACGACCTGATCAAGGTCGGTCTCGACACGGTCCCGCCCAGCGCTCTGCCGGCGCTCAGCGTCGGTCTGGGGCTGGTGGTCGCCGCCACGCTGTGGGCGGTCTCCAGTGCGGTGATCCCCTCGCTGGCGATCGGGCTGGTCGCCTCGACGCTCCCGGTGCTGGTGCTGCGCTCGGCTGCCCGGCGACGCACCACCGCCATGCGGGAGGTGTGGCCCGAGGCGGTCGATCACATCAACTCGGCGATCCGGGCCGGGCTCTCGCTCCCGGAGGCTCTGGTCCAGCTCGGTCGGAAGGGCCCGGATGAGCTCCGCCCGGCCTTCTCCGAGTATGCCCTGGACTACCAGGCCAGCGGAGACTTCGCGGCATGTCTGGACCGGCTGAAGGTCCGTCTGGCAGACCCGGTCGGAGACCGGATCGTCGAAGCGCTGCGCATCACCCGAGATGTCGGGGGCACGGACCTCGGCGGACTGCTGCGTACCCTGTCCGCCTTCCTGCGCGAGGACGCCCGCACTCGGGCCGAGCTCGAGGCGCGCCAGTCCTGGACCGTCAACGCGGCCCGGCTGGCACTGGCGGCACCGTGGATCGTGCTGGCACTGATGGCGACACGGCCGCCGGCTGCCCAGGCCTACGACTCCGCGGCCGGTCTGGCGCTGATCTCGGCTGGGGCGGTGGCCTCGCTCATCGCCTACCGCGTGATGCTCTTGATCGCGCGGCTGCCCCAGGACGAGAGGGTGCTGCGATGAGCGTCTCCGGCCCTCTGCTGGCGGGCACGGGGATCGGCCTTCTGTTCGGGATGGGACTCTTCCTGATCGTGGGCACGATTCCCTGGCTTCGCCCCCGCGATCTCGGAGCCCGCGTGGATCCTTACCTTCGCCGCTCACGCTCCAGTTCGCTGTTCGCGGCGCCGCGGAGCACCAGTCGACTGCGCGTGGTGCTCGAGAACCTGATGGGGCCGGTCGCCGTCCGCGTGCTCGGGCTGCTCGAGAGGCTCACGGGCGGGGCTGACCAGCTCGAGCGCCGGCTGCGGCTGGCCGGGCGCCGGGCTTCCGCGGACTCCTTCCGCATCGAGCAGGTGGTCTTCGGGGTGGCCGGACTGGTGCTGGGGGTCGTCCTTGCCGTCGCTGCGATCGCGATGCGCGGCACCAGCCCGCTGATGGGCCTGCTCATCGTCGGCCTCGGCGCTCTGACCGGGGTGCTTCTGCGCGACTACCTGCTCGGGGTGGAGATCAAGCGCAGAGCGGCACGGATGGCGCGAGAGTTCCCGACCGTCGCCGATCTGCTCGCGCTGGCCGTCGCCGCCGGCGAGAGTCCCATCGCGGCGATGGAACGGGTCGCCAGGACCTCCTCCGGCGCGCTGCCCGATGAGTTCGCGGCGACCGTCGCGGACATCCGAGCCGGCACCAGCGTGTCCCAGGCGCTCACATCGCTGGGAACCAGGACTCCGCTCGGATCGTTGGGTCGCTTCGGGGAAGGCGTCTCGATCGCCATCGAGCGCGGCACCCCGCTCGCCGATGTGCTGCGCGCACAGGCGCAGGACGCCCGTGAGGAATCCAAGCGCGAACTCATGGAGACCGCCGGTCAACGGGAGATCATGATGCTCGTCCCGGTCGTGTTCTTCGTACTGCCGCTGGTGATCGTCTTCGCGATCTTCCCCGGACTCGCTGTTCTGGAGATCACCCTGTGATCCCCTGCCGCAGCGACCCGCACCGTCCCGTCTTCCTGCCCGAACCCGTATATCGCACCATTCCGGACCCGGTTCCGGAGCAATCGCCGAGGAGGCCGACATGACCGTCCACCGTTCCCGACTCCATCGCAGCACCCGACACCGCTCCACCCACCCGGAACAGACGGTGGGAAGGCCGTCGACGAGGCGGCGCTCCATCGCACAGCGCCTGCTCTCCCGCCTGGCCGGCGAACAGGGTGATGTGCCCGGATGGGTGCTGATCACGCTGATGACCGCAGGGATCGTCGTCGCACTCTGGGCCGTCGCCTCGGATCAGATCGTCCAGATCTTCCAGAACGCGATGGCGCCGTTCCTCAGCGGCAGCCTCTGAGCCGACCGGCATGCTGAGGGGACGCGACCGGATGCACATCGGCAGCAACGGCCCGGCACCGACAGGGCCGTCCGGGCGCCCGGAGCGTGGCTGCCGTCGAGGGCGACGGCGACGGCTCGGTGACGAGGACGGCTCAGCGGTCGCGGAGTTCCCGATGGTCGCGGTGCTGATCATCATGATCGCGCTGATGATCGTGCAGGCTGCCCTCATCGTCCACACCCGGAACACTCTCGTGGACGCCGCGGTCCAGGGAGCCCGCCATGCCTCCCTGGTGGGCTCGTCACCACAGGATGGCGCAGAGCGCACCGAACGACTGATCGATGAACGCTTCGCCGGGGGCCTGGATGCCGAGGCCACCGCGGTGCAGGACCCCGACGGGGTCATCCGCGTCCGGGTCAGCGCGACATTGCCGCTGGTCGGGCTGTTCGGCCCGAACGCGGCGATGACGGTGCAGGGACGCGCGATCGATGAGGCGTCATGGTGAGCGGACGACCACCGCGCCACAGAACGGCGGCCGTGAGCAGAGCGCTCGTCGCCGAGGACGGCAATGCGCTCGTCGAGTTCGTGGTGCTGTCCGCGGCGCTGCTCATCCCCTCCCTCTACCTCGTGCTGACCCTCGGAAACGTCCAGGCCGCCGTCTTCGCGGCGGACTCCATCTCCCGCGACGTGGCCCGTATCCACGCCACAGAACCGGATCCCGCACGAGCGATGGAGCGAGCGAACCGGCACACCGAGATGATCCTCGATGATCACGGACTGGCCACGGGCGAGGTGGTGACGCTCCATTGCAGTGAGGACCCCTGTGCCACGCCGGGTGGGACCGTCAGCGCTCAGGTGCGCATCCCCGTCCCGGTGCCCGGACTGGGACCGGTGCTGGGGGAGACCGGCCCGGTGAACATCGGTGCCTCCCATGCCGTGCAGGTCGACCGGTATCGGGCGGGGCTCTGATGCGCGGCCTCGTCCGCACGATCCGGGAGCGGGCGCTCGATGTGCGCGGCTCGATGACGATCCTGACCACCGGAGTGCTGGTGGTCATCCTCATGGTGATCGCCGTCGGCACTGCGATCACCGGGGTGCAGCTCGAGCGCAACGGCCTCCAGCACGCGGCGGACAGCGCGGCACTGGCCGCCGCCCAATCGGTCGATCCATCGCGCATCTATACAGCGGGCGAGGGCAACGCCATCCATCCGCGCTCCGCCCGCGCCGCCGCCGAGGCGCATCTGCGGAACTATCCGCACGAGACGACGCGCACCGAGGGCATCGCTCTGGCCGCCCTCACCGTGGACCCCGACGGCACCGTCCACGTGGTCGTCACCGCGCGGACGCACCCGCCCCTGGCAGGATGGTTCATGCGAGGGACCGGCACCGCCATCCCGCTGACCGTCGAAGGAGAGGCCCGCGCCCGATGACTCCCACCGTGCTGCTCGCCCCGGACAAGTTCAAAGGCACCCTGACCGCCGCCCAGGTGGTGGACTCCCTGCGCCGCGGCATCGCGCAGACCGCACCGCGGCTGCGCGTCCTGTCCTGCCCGATCGCCGACGGAGGCGACGGCACCATCGATGCCGCGCTCGCCGCCGGGTTCACCGCCCGCACCACCACCGTCACCGGCCCCACCGGCCGGCCTCGCGCCGCTCGCTGGGCGCAGCGGGAGGACGTGGCCGTGCTGGAGCTCGCCGAGTCCGTCGGCCTCCAGGCCCTGCCCGGCGAAGAGCTCGCTCCGCACACCTCCTCCACCCGAGGGCTCGGCGAACTGATGCATGCTGCCGTCGACGACGGTGCCCGCACTCTTCTGGTCGGGCTCGGCGGCAGTGCCTCCACTGATGCAGGGGCCGGGCTGCTCCAGGGGCTCGGTGCCCACCTCCGCACCACGGACGGCACCGATATCGGCCCCGGGCTGACGGGCCTGGGCGCCCTTGCGACCATGGATCTCGGACCGGCGCTCGCCGTCCTGGACGGGGTCACCCTGATCGCGGCCAACGACGTCACCAATCCGCTGCTCGGCACCGAGGGCGCGGCAGCCGTCTACGGCCCGCAGAAGGGCATCGCTCCTGCGGAGATCGGCGCGGCCGACGCTGCTCTCGCCGCTGCGGCCCGTGTCCTGGACCCCGCCGGCGACCACCGCGGCCGGTCCGGTGCCGGCGCCGCAGGCGGGGCCGGATTCGGGCTCTTCCTGCTCGGCGCCGTGCAGCGCTCGGGCGCCGACGCGGTCTTCGAGCTGGTAGGTGTCGACGCGCTGCTCGCCGACGCCGATGTCGTGGTCACCGGCGAAGGGAAGCTGGACATCCAGACCCTGCAGGGCAAGGGCCCGGCGGAGGTGGCTCGCCGTGCGCGAGAGCGCGGCCTGCCTGTGGCTGCTGTGGCCGGGGCGATCACCCTGAGCGTTGACGAACTGAAAGCGGCCGGGATCGACAACGCGTGGGATCTCACCTCCCGTGCCGGCTCCACCCGTCGCGCGCTCGAGGAGGGGGAAGAGCTGCTGGTCGAGGTGGGCCGCGACCTCGGCATCTGGCTGCTGGAGGCGACCGGATCAGGTGCTGCGACGGGCGGCTGAGCCCGCACGGGCAACGCCGGGGACGTGCCGCGCGATCCGCGCGCCCAGGGCCCTGCCGTAGACTCTCGCCTCGTGGCTTCCATCGACTTCTCCGCAGAGATCCCCCAGCTCCGCTCGACCCTGTCCTCCATCGAGCAGGTGACGGACATCGAGGCGCTCGACGCCAAGATCGCCGACCTCGAGCAGCAGGCCTCCGCTCAGGATCTGTGGGACGACGTCGACAACGCCCAGAAGGTCAGCGCCTCGCTCTCGCACGCCCAGTCCGAGCGACGCCGCATCAGTGAGCTCGCCTCCCGTATCGAGGACCTGGAGGTGATGGTCCAGCTCGCCGCCGAGGAGGACGACGCCGACACGCTCACCGAGGCCGAGAACGAGCTGGTCAGCATCCACAAGACCCTCGACGATCTCGAGGTGCGCACCCTGCTGGCCGGCGAGTACGACGAGCGCGACGCCGTAGTCACCATCCGCGCAGGCGCCGGCGGCGTCGATGCCGCGGACTTCGCCGAGATGCTGATGCGCATGTACCTGCGCTGGGCCGAGCGCCACGGCTACGCCAGCAAGGTCATGGATACCTCGTACGCCGAGGAGGCGGGGATGAAGTCGGTGACCTTCCAGGTCTCGGCCCCCTATGCCTACGGCACGCTCTCCGTCGAGGGCGGCACCCACCGCCTGGTGCGCATCAGCCCCTTCGACAACCAGGGCCGCCGGCAGACCTCTTTCGCCGCGGTCGAGGTGATCCCGCTGATCGAGACCACCGACGCGATCGAGATCCCCGAGAACGACCTGAAGGTCGACGTGTTCCGCTCGTCGGGCCCTGGCGGCCAGTCGGTCAACACCACCGACTCCGCTGTGCGCATGACCCACCTGCCCTCCGGCACCGTGGTCTCCATGCAGGACGAGAAGTCCCAGATCCAGAACCGCGCCGCCGCGCTGCGCGTCATGCAGTCCCGGCTGCTGCTGCTGAAGAAGGCCGAGGAGGCCGCCGAGCGCAAGGAGCTCGCCGGTGACGTCAAGGCCAGCTGGGGCGACCAGATGCGCTCCTACGTGCTGAACCCGTACCAGATGGTCAAGGACCTGCGCACCGAGTACCAGGAGGGCAACCCCTCCTCGGTGTTCGACGGCGAGATCGACGAGTTCATCGACGCCGGGATCCGCTGGCGCGCAGAACAGGGCAAGTCCGACAGCTGATCAAGGTGCTGCGAGCGTGCGAGCGGTAGGCGATCAGCTCAGAGGGCGCAGCTGATCAACGTGCTGCGAGCGTGCGAGCGGTAGGCGATCAGCTCAGAGGGCGCAGCTGATCAACGTGCTGCGAGCGTGTGAGCGGTAGGCGTTCAGCACAGACGGCGCAGCTGGTCGAGCATTCCCCGGCGCCGGAGCCCAGAGGTGACCGGAGGCACGTGCACTTGACCAGATTTTGACCCCGATGCTGTCCACAGCTGGGTCGATTCCGGTGCCCGCGCCCCTACTCTGGGTGAGGACGACTTCCCCGAAGTGACAGGCACCCGTGATCCGTTTCGACGACGTCACCAAGACGTATATGCGTGGACAGCGCCCCGCAGTGGAGAATCTCGACATCGAGTTCACCCGCGGGGAATTCGTGTTCCTGGTGGGAGCTTCCGGATCGGGCAAGTCGACACTGATGCGGATGGTCCTCAAGGAGGTCGCGCCCTCCCGCGGCACCGTCTACGTGGCAGGCAAGGACCTTTCCCGCATCCCGTCGTGGAAGGTCCCGGCACTGCGTCGCGACATCGGCATGGTGTTCCAGGACTTCCGCCTCCTGCCCTCGAAGACGGCCTACCAGAACATCGAGTTCGCGCTCGCAGTGATCGGTACCCCGCGCAAGGTGGTGCGCCGCCTGGTGCCCGAGATGCTGGAGATGGTGGGCCTGGAGGACAAGGGCAAGCGGCTCCCGCACGAGCTGTCCGGCGGCGAGCAGCAGCGCGTGGCGATCGCCCGGGCCTACGTCAACCGGCCTTCGATCCTGATGGCTGACGAGCCGACGGGCAACCTCGATCCGGCCACCGCTGGAGGCATCCTCGATCTCCTGGCGGAGATCAACGAGCGCGGCACCACGGTGGTGATGGCGACCCATGACTGGTCGGCCGTGGATCGGATGCAGCGCCGCGTGGTCGAGATGGTCGGCGGTCTGGTGGTGCGCGACGAGGCGCGCGGGACCTACGCGACCCCGGCCCCGGTGAGCGTCATCTCCGGCAATCTGCCCGACGACTCCGCACACCGCGAAGAGCATCCGCTGGAGGATCAGCAGGAGGACTCGGACCCGGAGGATGCGACCGCCGAGCGGCCCCCGGCCGTGGACGAGGGCCACGGAACGACCTCCGCCGAGAACGGTTCCGACACGGTCCCCTCGGCGGACGACGTGCTCGAGGAGGACCTGATCGACGAGCGTGAGGCCCTGCAGGTCCGGGACGAGGACCTCTACGTCGAGGACGCCTTCGCGGAGGAGCCCTTCGTGAGCGATCCCTTCACCGAAGAGGCCGAGGGGGAGCGGCGATGAGGGCGCGGTACATCCTCGGAGAGATCCTCACCGGCCTGTGGCGCAATATCGCGATGGTGATCTCCGTCGTCATCGTCACGGCGGTCTCGCTGACCTTCGTCGGCACCGGCGCGGTGATGCAGAAGCAGATCGTGGACATGAAGTCGACGCTGGTCGAGCAGTCCCAGGTGACGATCTTCCTGTGCTCCCCGCACTCCACGGCTGCGTCCTGCGCCGGAGGCGCTGCGACCGATGCCCAGATCGACTCCGTGCGCGAGGCGCTCGAGGGTGAGGTGCTCTCCCCCTACCTCGCCTCGTACGCCGAGCGCTCCCAGGAGGAGGCACTGGAGATCTACCAGCGGCAGTTCGCCGGGGAGAGCTTCGTCTCGAACTTCACTGCGGCGGATATGCCGGTCTCCTTCCACGTCACGCTCGGGAACGCCGATGACTCCGCCGCGGTGGTCGAGTTCTTCCAGGGGCGTGACGGCGTGGACGAGGTCACCGATCTGCTCAGCACCTTCGCTCCCTTCATCGACGTGCTCAACCAGTCCACGATGTTCGCCCTCGGGCTGGCCGTGCTGATGCTGATCGCCGCGCTGCTGCTGGTGGCCACCACGATCCGCATGTCGGTCGCCGGGCGTCGGCGCGAGATCGCGATCATGCGTCTGGTCGGTGCCTCGAACCTGTTCATCCGTCTGCCCTTCCTGCTGGAGGGTGCCGTCGCCGCGATCATCGGCGGCGTCATCGCCTCTGGCATGCTGTGGGTGGGACTGCACTACATCGTCGAGGGATGGCTCGCGCCCACGCTCGGGGAGCAGCTGATCACGGTCGGCGCCGTCGATCTCCTGTGGGCCGCGCCGCTCCTGGTCTCTCTCGGGGCCGTCCTCTCCATCGCCTCGTCCGTCGTCTCTCTCAACCGCTATCTGAAGGTGTGAGCATGTTCCTCCGCAGCCTGCGTCGCCCCCTGTGCATGCTCGCCGCCGCCCTGGTGGCGCTGCCCATGCTGGTGGCGCCGATGTCGCCGGCTTCCGCGGACGGCTCCAAGGATGACAAGATCGCTGAGCGCGAAGAGGTCGATCAACAGCTCGAGGACCTGCGCATCGAGCTGAGCGATGTCAACGAGGATCTCTCCGACACCTACCTCGCGCTCGCGGAGACGGAGCTGTTGATCCCGCAGGCCCAGGAGGACCTGGAGGAGGCGCAGACCGAGCTGGAGGAGGCCCGCGAGGAGGACCGCATCATCGGCGAGCGGCTCACCACGGCGCAGGACGAGGAGGAGCGACTCTCCGGCGAGGTCGAAGAAGGCCAGGAAGAGGTGGACAGCAGCAACGAGGAGCTCGCCTCCGTGGCGCTGAACGCCTACAAGGGCGGAGGGATGCCGAACCCCTCGACGGTCTACATCGGCAACGAGTCCCCGCAGGACGCCGTCGACCACTCCATGAACTACCGCCTCACCATGGCCTCGCAGGGCACTCGCCTGGACACTCTGCGCACTGATCAGGCCGTCTCCGAGAACTCTGCGGAGCGGCTGGTCGCAGTGCGGGAGGAGATCAAGCAGCTCAAGATCGACTCCGAGGAGGCGGTCGAGCGCACCGAGCAGGCCGAGCGGGAGGCCTCCGAGGCCAAGCAGGCACTGGACACCCTCTACGAGACCCAGAAGACGCAGCGCGAGGATCTCGAGTCCCAGAAGAAGAAGTACGAGGGCGAAGCCTCGACGTTGGAGACGCGCAGCTCCACCCTCGACACCGAGATCCAGGAGCTGGCACGCCAGGAGCGCGAGCGTGCCGAGCGCGAGGAGCGTGAACGCCAGGAGCGCCAGCAGAAGCAGCAGAAGCAGCAGAGCAACAGCGGCGGCAGCAGCAGCAGCCAGGGGGGCGGGTCCTCGAGCAGTTCATCGACCTCGTCCAGTGGGTGGGTCTATCCCGTCAACGCCCGGTTGAACTCGAACTTCGGCTGGCGCGTCCACCCCATCTACGGCACCCGCAAGCTCCATGCCGGGGTCGACTTCCCGGTCGCCTGCGGGGTGCCGGTGGGGGCCGCCCATTCGGGCCGGGTCATCGCCCGGACCTATAACAGCGGTGCCGGCAACAAGATCATCCTCAGCCACGGTATGAAGAACGGGCACCTGATCACCACGTCGTACCACCACCTGCAGGGCTACGCCCAGCCGGTCGGTGCGCAGGTCTCGGCCGGCACCACGGTCGGCTACGTGGGCACCACCGGGTCCTCGACGGGATGCCATCTCCACTTCGAGGTCCACGAGGACGGCAACGCCGTCAACCCCGGCAACTACATCTGAGCAGACCCGCCGCTCCTGACGCCGTCGGCGAAAACAGCTCGCGACCGGCGGTGACCACCGCGTAAGCTGGGGCGTCCGGTCACCAGACGCGTCCGGACCATGCATTGACCGCGACGAACGACAGGAGGGAACCGATGTCGGCGAAGAAGAAGGCGGCGAAGAAGGCCGCTGCGGACGAGGGACCCTCGAAGAAGCTCATCGCGTCCAACAAGCGCGCCCGGTACGACTACTACATCGACCAGACCTGGGAAGCCGGCATCGTCCTCAGCGGGACGGAGGTGAAGTCCCTGCGCGACCGCGGCGCTTCCCTGATCGACGGGTACTGCTACATCGAGGGTGGCGAGGTGTGGATGGACAACGCCCACATCGCCCCGTATGTGAAGGGCACCTGGACCAACCATGCAGCCCGGCGCAAGCGCAAGCTGCTGCTGCACAAGATCGAGATCGAGAAGCTCGCCAGCAAGTCCCGCGAGAAGGGCTACACCATCGTCCCGATGGAGATGTACTTCCTGGGGTCCCACGCCAAGGTGGTCATCGGGCTGGGCCGCGGCAAGAAGGAATGGGACAAGCGTCAGACCCTGCGGGAGAAGCAGGACCTCCGTGAGGCCCAGCGCGCCATGCGTCGGCGCGAGCTGGCCTGACGGCGGGGCCGCTGCAGCCTTGCGCCCTGCGCTGACGGCGCGAGCGGTCCTCAGGCGGCGAGGTCCTGCCGGGAGAGCCGGGCGAGCGTCTGACGGCTCGAGATGATCGCGCCCTCGTCGGCCACTCCGAGCCGCTCCCGCATCAGCAGTGCCCGACGCGCATCCTCCAGGGCGGCCTCCCAGCGGCGTGCCGCCGCCTCACGCAGACCGTCGCGATGCTCCGCCTGGGCGTACTCGAAGCGGCACTTCGCCCGGTGCTGGAACACTGCTGCCAGCACCGACATCGACGACGTGGAGGTGGGGTCCTCGAGACCGGTCTCCTCGGCGGCCAGGTCCAGCTGTTCCTCGGCGGCGAGGAACGCCCCCTGCCACTGCAGCACCTGGGCGTATCGGGCGCGACGCACCGCTCGCATCACGGGGGAGAGACCCGCCGCGGCGAGGGCGAGTCGGCCCGCGATCGCCGCGTCGTCGAGCCGCCCGAGCATCCGCAGGTAGGAGACCGTGCGCGGATCCTGGGGATGCTGCGCGCACCAGAACGCCAGAGCCGAGGGATCCGAGACCTGCTCACGCAATGTCTCGTCATCGACGGTGACCGGGATGCCTGCTGCCTCGAAACTGCTCACGGCGCTATCCTCGCCCCTGCGCGGTGCGCGGTCCAGAGCCTGCTCCTTCGCCGTGAGCTGACGGATATTCGCTTCAGATCCTCGGCGGGGCGAGGTAGACTCGAGACACGACGCACGGGGAGACCCGTCGTCGGTGGGTGTTTGACAACTGAAGAGTGAGTGCATTGACAGCCCTGCGGGGCTGTCGAGAGTTTGTTCTGCATACCCACGCCAGGGGCCGATCGGTTTCGACGGTAGTTGTCCAGCAAGGGGAAGCGGGCCGAGAAGCCAGAGTCATCTCGTAAACGTTCTCTGGAAACCAATAAGTGCCGAACCTAAGCGCACTGACTTCGCTCTCGCTGCCTGATCAGCGTTAGCAGTCTGGAACCCCGGGGGTGCTCCTGACCCGGATCGTTCCATCATCTAAGGAGCCACTGCTGCCGACCCTCGTCATCGGGGAAGGATGAACACCTCAGAGTGACTGAGTCCGTCGACGACGCGTTCGCACGAGCGTCGGGACTGAGAAAACGTTATTGCGAACTGCGCCCGGAGAAGCCCTCGCTCCGCACTACCGGACGCGGGTTCGATTCCCGCCGGCTCCACCCTTGCACTCACCACAAGAAGCCCCCTCACCTGCGCTGTTGCGTAGGGGAGGGGGCTTTTTGCGTTGTCGGTGCGAGACGCGCCGGGGGTGCGAGACGCGCCGGGGGTGCGAGACGCGACGAGACGGCTGCGCCACCGGGGTCGGCGGCGCACCCTGGCCGCTCAGGCTCCGTAGGTCAGGCCGTGGCCGAGCTCGTAGCGGTTGCCATCGGCGTCGACGTACACATACGGGCGCCCGTCCATGTGCTTCTCCTTGGCGTAGCCGGGCACATCGTTGGGGGAGGCGCAGCGACCGTCCTCGTCGACCGCGAGCGCGTCCGCGTCGATCGGGAAGGTGATCGGCAGCTTCCCGGAGGGGGAGAACTCGCCGAGGATCGCCTCGACCATGACGTCGTAGTCGGTCTCGAAGCCCATCAGCAGAGCGTCTGCGAGCGGTTCGACGCCGTCGAGCAGCCAGGGGAACAGGGTGTTCAGGCC
>JAKDNE010000311.1 GCA_030451965.1 Brachybacterium sp.
AGCGGGAGCATCCCATGACCCCCCAGCACCCCGTCACCCGCCGCACCTTCACCGCGGCCGCCCTCGCCGGAGCCGGCACCGCCGTCGGCCTGCCCGCCGCCGCGCACGCCGCCCCCACCGGGAAGGGCAGGGGCCGCCACGAGCACCGCATCGAGGAGCTCCTGGCAGGCATGAGCCTCGAGCAGAAGATCGGCCAGCTGTTCGTCGCCGTCGGCTACGGCGCCACCGCCGATGCGCCCCACCCATCCAACACGGCCACCACCGGCGTGGACACCATCGCGGAGATCGTCCGCACCCATCACGTGGGCGGGCTGATCTATTTCGTGTGGAGCGACAACCTCCAGGACATCGAGCAGATCGCGACGCTCTCGAACGACGCCCAGGACGCCGCCCTCGAGAGCGGCGGCATCCCGCTGGTGATCAGCGCCGACGAGGAGCGCGGCGTGGTCTACCGCCTGCCCGCGCCCGCCACCCCGCTGCCGGGGCAGATGGCGCTCGGCGCCACCGGCTCCCGGGCCCACACCCGCAAGGCCGGGGACATCGTGGGCACCGAGATGCGGGCCGCCGGCCTCCACCAGGCCTTCTCCCCGGTGGTCGACGTCAACATCGAGGCGCAGAACCCGGTGATCGGGGTGCGCTCCCTCGGGGCGGACCCGCAGGCGGTCGCCCGCCTCGCCGCCGCTCAGATCCGGGGCATCCAGGGGGCGAACTGCTCCGCCGCGGCCAAGCACTTCCCCGGCCACGGCGACACCGCGACCGACTCGCACCTGGGACTGCCGGTCATCGACCACACCCGCGAGGAGCTCGCCACCCTCGACCTGCCGCCCTTCGTCGCGGCGATCGAGGAGGGCATCGACTCCATCATGTCCGCGCACATCGTGGTCCCCGTGCTCGACGACTCCGGGGTCCCCGCGACCCTCTCGCAGCCGATCCTCACCGGGCTGCTGCGCGAGGAGCTCGGCTTCGAGGGCGTGATCGTCACCGACTCCCTCGCCATGGACGGGGTGCGCACCCTGTTCAGCGACGACCGGGTCCCCGTCGAGGCGATCCTCGCGGGCGCCGACCAGATGCTCATGCCGCCGGACCTCACCGTCGCGATCGGCGGCGTGCGCGATGCCGTCGCCGACGGGGAGATCACCGAGGAGCGCCTGGAACGGTCCGTGCGCCGCATCCTGCGTCAGAAGCTCGAGCGCGGCCTGTTCGAGCAGGTGCACGTCGACCCGGCCACGGCCGCCGACTCGATCGGGACCCGTCGCTCGATGAGCTCCGCCCAGCGCATGGCCGAGGACTCGATCACCCGGATCGTCGACGACGGCAGCACTCTCCCGCTCGCGAGCGGCACCAGAGTGCTGATCACCGGCATCGGCACCATCGCGAAGTTCGAGGTGGCCTCCCGCGAGCTCTCCACACAGGGCCTGAAGGTCATCGCCCTGCCGGAGCCGGACCGCGAGCAGGCCGCCGCCGTCGCCGAGGGCGTCGACGCGGTGCTGGTGTTCACCTCCTCGGCCGGCTTCGTCACGCCCGAGACACAGGTGGAGCTGGTCGATGCGCTGGTCGCGACGGGCGTCCCCATCATCCACGCCTCGCTGCGCAACCCCTACGACGTGGTGCACGTGGGAGATGTGGCAGTGTCGCTGGCCGCCTACGGCAACGCCGACGCCTCATTGCGCGCGCTCGCCGGGGTGCTTCTCGGCGAGGTGCGCACCCGCGGCACGCTCCCGGTCCCGATCCCGCAGGCCGACGGCACCGGGGAGGCGTACCCGCTCGGGCACGGACTGCGCTGAGCCCCGAGCGCGGTGGCCGGGCTACGGGCGCGGGGCAGGGATCAGATCCTCGTGAGCCCTCTGCTCGGCCGCCTCCCGGGCCAGGCGCCGACGCCGCGCATTGACCCAGGCGGCGGTGAACACCAGTCCGGTCACCACCATCACGGTGGTCATCACGCCGATCACCACGGCGAAGGTGACCTGGAGGGTGGCCAGGGAGAGCAGGGCGCTCGAGATGATGATGCCCAGCGCGTTCGCGGTGCGCAGCTGGGCGAACACCTCGGCCCGGTGCTCGGGGGGCACCAGGCGGTCCAGCACCAGCGAGTAGTAGGTGGCCAGCGGGGCGAGCACCGCGCCGACCAGCAGGGCACCGATCACGGTGGTCGTCACCGAGTTCCCGAAGCCCACCGCGGCCACGCCGAGCGCGGTCACCGCGAGCCAGGCCAGCACGGTGCGGCGGCGCGGCACCCGGTTGCGCACGCTCACCCAGATCCCGCCGAGGATCGAGGTCACGCAGATCGCGACCGGGAACAGCACGCCCCAGGCCGCCGGCATCCCGAAGGAGACCGCCATCGAGACCGCTCCGATCTCGATGGCCGCGATCGACGCCGCGCTCGCCCCGCCGCACACCAGCCACAGCAGGATCATCGGGGACAGGCGCAGGCGCGACGAGCGATGCTCGGCTCCGGGCGCCGTGGCAGTGGGGATGCGCGGCAGCAGCAGCATCGGGCCCATCCCCAGCACCACCATCGCCCAGGCCGCGGCCTGGGGCGAGACGCTGCCCAGTGCCGCGGCGAGCACCGGGGAGCTGACGAAGATGACCTCGTTGACGGTCGCGGCGACGCCCAGCGCCCGCGGCAGGCGCCCCGCGGGCACCAGATGGTTCAGCACGGCGCGCAGGTTCCCGTAGGCCGCGCCGTTGACCAGTCCCGCGAGCGCCGCACCGGCCACCACCAGCGGGAAGGGCGCGCCGAGGCCGGCGAGGACGGCGATCCCCACCAGCGCGAGCGTGCGCAGACCGATCAGCACCCGCAGGAAGGGGATCGGGGAGAAGCGGCGACCGAAGCGCGTGATCGGCACCGCGCCGAACACCTGCGCGATCGTCATCGCGAGCATCATCGCCGCGCCGCTCGCGGCATCGCCGGTCAGCGGCAGTGCGATCAGCGAGAAGGCGATCGGGGCGGCGGCCTGCGGGACCGTGAAGGTGCCGTAGGAGCCGAACCAGCGCAGCAGGGGTCCGTTCGGCCGGCGCACCGGGGTGTGCGCGACGGGGGCGAGAGCGGTGTGTCCGACCATGGAAGACCTCCTTCGAGTGATGGGGAGCAGGGGTGATGCCACCACTGCGCAACATAGTGCGCACATGCCGCGATGCGCAATATAGTTCCCGTCACTCCCGCTAGGCTTCGGGGCACGAAGAGCACCGAGGTGGGCAGGAGATCCGGGATGAGCGGTGGGATGCGGCCCGCAGTGGTCGAGCAGCTCGGCGAGCGGATCCGCTCCGCCCGGCAGGAGCTGGACCTCAGCGTCGGCGCGCTCGCCGAGCTCAGCGAGGTCTCCCGCCGCATGCTCACCCAGATCGAGCTCGGTCAGGCGAACCCCTCGGTCGCGATCCTCGACCGCATCGCCGCGGGTCTGGGCACCACCTTCGCCGCGCTGATGGGGGTGGGGGCGAGCGACGCCCCCGAGGGCGTCGAGATCTGGTCCTCCGAGAACGGCAGCTGGGCGGTGCTGCTGGACGCCGTGGACACCGAGACGCTCTCTGTGGAGACCTGGAAGTGGAAGCTGCTGGGCGTGGACGTCTACGAGGGCGGCGGGGGTATCCCGTTGCCGGGACTCATGCACCACGT
>JAKDNE010000312.1 GCA_030451965.1 Brachybacterium sp.
TCCCCACGATCACCGGCGCGCTCCCCGTGCTCGAGGACGAGGCGGACCACGAGTTCGCCCATCTGCCGGACGAGGACGAGCTCAGCCGCACCCGCAGCAAGGTGACCGCGATGGTGATCATCGTGCTCACCACCCTCAGCGCGATCGGACCGCTCGCCACCGACATGTACATCCCGGCCTTCCCCGAGGTCGCGGGGGAGCTGTCGACCACTGCCTCGCGGATGCAGCTGACCATCACCGCCTTCTTCCTCGGCACCGCGAGCGGCCAGGTCGTCGCCGGCCCGCTCTCGGACCGGATGGGACGCCGCGCCCCGCTGCTGATCGGCATCGTCCTGTGCCTGCTGGCCTCGATCGGCTGCGCCCTCGCGCCGAGCGTCGAGATCCTGCTGGTGCTGCGCGTGCTGCAGGGGATCGGCGGCGGCTTCGGGATGGTGCTGGGCCGAGCGGTGCTGATCGACCTGACCGACGGGCCGGAGCTGTTCCGGAGCATGAACATCATGCAGGGCGTGGGCGGCGTCGCCCCGATCGTCGCCCCGCTGCTGGGCGGCATCATCCTGGTGTTCGGCCAGTGGCGCGAGATCTTCCTGGTCATCGCCGCGATGTCGCTGATCTCGCTGCTCGGGGTGCTCCTGCTGATCCCGGAGTCGCTGCCCGCCTCCCGTCGCCACTCCGGCGGCTTCCGCACCTTCCTGCGGAACGTGCGCTCGCTGCTGCGTCGACGCATCTTCGTCGCCTACATGCTGGTCAACGCCTTCTCCGCGTTCGCGCTGATGGCCTACGTCTCGGCGTCCTCCTTCGTGGTCCAGGAGATGCTCGGCTTCACCTCTAGCGAGTACTCGGTGAGCTTCGCGCTCAACTCGCTGGGCATGATGACGATGTCGCTGCTCTCGGCGCGACTGACCCGCACCATCCACCCGCGCGCGCTCATCCGGGTGGGGCTGATCGTGGTGTCGCTGGCGAGCTTCGCGCTGCTGATCGGGAGCCTGTTCCTGGACACGCCGGCGTGGATCGTGCTGCCGGCGTTCTTCTTCACCGTCGCGCCGCAGGGCATGATCTTCGGCAACGGCGGTGCGCTCGCCTCGAACGAGGCGAGAGAGTTCGCGGGCACCGGTTCGGCGATGCTGGGACTGGGCTTCTCGTTCTCGGCCTCGCTCGCCGCCCCGCTGGTGGGCATCGCGGGCACGCACTCCTCGCTGCCGATGGCGATCGCGATGGTGGCGGGCTGCCTGATCTCGGCGACGTTCTTCGTGCTCGCGGGCCGGGGGAGCGGCACGGCGAACCCCCACACGGGGGCCGCGTGAACCCGGACTCAAGCGCAGTGAGATTCGAGGACCCTGCGGACCCCCGGAGCGTCGTCGACAGCGAACCGGATCTCATGCACCCAGTGTGTCCGAGCTCGCTTACCGGAGGTCAGCCGGACAGCGCAGGGCTGAGTGAGCGCAACGGCGAGCGAGCATCCGTCCATCGTCGCGAGGCGTGCAATGCCCCGGTCGACCGCCGGCGCTGTGACGGTGCCGTCACGCAAGATCGCAACGGAGCGAATCGCGTTCCATGGGAGGTCCGCGACGACGTGCGCACCGTTGCGCAGGACGAGTGAGGCAGGCGTCGCATAGTGCGGATGGTCCCAGCGGGACGCGATCACGCCGAACAGGAAGAGCAGCGCGTAAACGCTCAGCAGCGTCAGTGCTGCGGAGAGCCCTGGCCAGGGGAGCACGAGATGCAGGACCATCACTTCGCCCAGCGTGAGGACTCCGAAGGCCACGGGGATCGCTACTGTTCCCTGACGCGAGGGTAACGGCGTGGCGTGATCGGGTACCCGCGGCGGGCGACGCAGAGCGACCCGCCCGAGCGACACCATCAGACCCACCTCGGTGAGGATCGCTCGACGAACCGGTTCTGGGGTCACTGTCCGAGCGATATCCCGCCAGCCGTCCAGCATGCGTGCGTCGCGCCGGTACATCAGCACGCTGACGCCCAGAGCGACGGTCCACACGACATCGAGCTCGAACAGCCCCAGCACGAAAACCAACTGCTGCTGCCCGGCGGCAGCGACGACAGCTCCCGTCACAGCGAGAGCCGCCATGAGAGCGAGCGCCGCACGCACACAGGTGGCTTCGAGACTCGGCGTCGAGGTCATGCACCGAGCTTAACCGCGGCCCCACCCCATCAGGCGACCGCCGATAATGTACGTTATGTAAAGTGGGAGTGAGGAGAGCTCAGAATGCGGCGATGACGCCCTCGCCACCGGACCAGTGGGCGCGCAGCCGGACGGTGCCGTCGAGATCGCCGACGGTGCGGGCGATGGTGAACGGCGCGCCGTCCAGAAGCTCGTCCCCGGTGGGCAGCTCCCCGCCCTCGTCGACCTCGAGGCTCAGCCTGACGGTCTGCGGCTGGATCTCGATCAGCTGGCCCTCGTCCGAGTAGATCCCGAGCTCGGCCTGCGTCTGCTCACCGCAGATCGCCCGGCGGAAGCAGTCCAGTGCGAGCTCGTCGCCGAGGCCGTCGTAGACGTAGCGCTCCCCCAGCACCGAATGGTGCATCGTGGTCAGCAGATGCTCCTCGGCGCCTTCGCTCTGCTCGGGGCGGTAGGCCAGCGGCAGGTGGTAGATCGTCTCGCCCACCCGCACCAGATGGCACTCCACGCCGACCTCACCGGCAGGGTCATCGAAACGGTACGCACCGAGCATCTCGAGCTCGCCGCTCTCACCCCAGGAACGTCCGGACAGGAATTCCCTCAGGATCTCGGGCTTGGACGGGCTGAGCTCTGCCTGGTAGATGATCGCCATACCCCTACGGTAGTCGCCCGCTCCCCCGCGCGTGATCATCAGCCGTGCAGCAGGCCGAGCACCTCACGGAGCGCACCGACCCGGGCGGCCCCGCCGGCCTCGAGCGGCACGCCCGGCGTCTCCAACAGCACGCCGCGCACCCCGGCCGCCGCAGCGGCCGCGACATCGGCGGGACGATCACCGACGGCGAGACACTCCTCGGGTGCGAGGGCGTGCCGCTCCAGCAGGGCGAGCGCCATCGCCGGATCCGGTTTGCGGGGGTACCCGTCGGGGGCGCAGACCATGTCATCAATCCGGAGGTCCAGCGCCTCGACCAGGGCCTGGGCGCTCTCGCGTTCGCGATGGGTGGCGACCAGGTTCAGCCCGCCCTGCTCCCCCACCGCGGCCAGCAGCTCACGGGCGCCGTCCATCACGGGCGGCGGGTTCTCCCGCCAGTGCAGCTTCGTAGCCTCGTACGCGGTGCGCAGACGACGCTCGGTCACCTCATGCCGCGCGGCCAGGGTGCTGATCGCGTGGGAGCTGGAGATCCGGGTCAGCAGCGCCACTTCGCTCAGCAGGTCCTGACCCGGCCTCGGCACGATGGCCGAGGCGAGGGCTCGGTCCACATCGGGGTAGGTGTCCGCCAGGGTGCCGCCGAGGTCCCAGATCACTGCTCGCATCCTGGCAGTCTGCCAGGTCGCGGACCGATTCGTCATCCGCGTCGGGTCGGTGTTGACTGCTCCGCGTGCCCCTGCTCGACCAGCTGCTCCAGCTCTCCGCCCTGACCCTCGTGCTGCTGGTCGGGGCGGCCTTCGTGGCGGGCTGGGTCGACGCG
>JAKDNE010000313.1 GCA_030451965.1 Brachybacterium sp.
GAAGAGGTCCACGCAGGCACGGTAGCAACTGGCAACATCCGGCACTCCCCTGCCGTCGGCCGCGCGGTGCAGGAGACTGCTGTGCAGTGCGCCGAGGGGACCCGGGTGTCCGACCCGCGATGGCGCGGCCGCCTGTGGCGGCACCAGCGCCGGCCCTCGCCTGCGCCGCACGATGCCGTTGCCCGCTCCCTGTTCGCTCTGATCGCTCCCGATCACCTGTTGGAAGGACCCCCATGGCTGTCTCCGAAGGAGCCGACTACGCCCCGGACTCGATGCCGAAGCCGGTCGTCGAGCCCGGCGAGTTCGTCTTCGCCGCGATGCACCTCGACCACGGCCACATCGGGGGCATGACCCAGGGTCTGCTCGATGCGGGCGGCTCCCTGAAGTGGGTCTTCGACACCCAGCCCGAGCGCGCCGCCGCCTTCCAGGAGAAGTTCCCGCAGGTCACGATCGCCTCCAGCGAGGAGGAGGTGCTCGCCGACCCCGCAGTGCACCTGGTCGCCGCCGCTGCGGTGCCCGTGGACCGTGCACCGCTGGGCATCCGCGTGATGGAGGCCGGCAAGGACTACTTCACCGACAAGACCCCGCTGATCAGCCGCGAACAGCTCGCCGACGCGAAGGCCGCCGTGGAGCGCACCGGCAGGAAGTACGCCGTCTACTACTCCGAACGGCTCCACGTCGAGGCCGCGGTGCTGGCCGGTCAGCTCATCGAGCGCGGCGCGATCGGGAAGGTCCTCCAGGTCCAGGGCATGGGCCCGCACCGCATGGGCGATCCCGCCACCCGCCCGGACTGGTTCTTCGAGCGCGCCAGCTACGGCGGCATCCTCACCGACATCGGCAGCCACAACTTCGAGCAGATGCTCACCTTCACCGGCTCCGACGACGCCGAGATCCTCTCCAGCTCGATCGGCAACTTCGGCAACCCCGAGCATCCCGAGCTCGACGACTACGGCGATGCGCACATCGCCCTGTCCAGCGGGGCGACCGGCTTCGTGCGCGTGGACTGGTTCACCCCGGCCGGCCTGCGCACCTGGGGCGACGGTCGCACCTTCATCCTCGGCACCGAGGGTTACCTCGAGCTGCGCAAGTACGTCGACGTCACCACCGACAACGGCGGTGGCCAGGTGATCCTGGTCGACGCCGAGGGCGAGCACCGCATCGACGCCACCGGCGAGGTGGGCTATCCCTTCTTCGGCGAGCTGATCCTCGACGTGCTGCACCGCACCGAGAACGCCATGACCCAGGAGCACGCCTTCAAGGCCGTGGAGCTGGCGCTGGCCGCGCAGGAGCAGGCCCGGGAGCTCACCGGACGCACCGCCTGAGCGCGATCCCGCGACGCCGACGGCAGCACCGAGGAGCCCCTACCCCCTGCTCGTACGGAGAGGGCACGAGCTCGTCGGCGACCGCGGGGACCGGCGCGCGACCGACCGTGCGGCCACGCCTCTCACAACCCGAGAACAGCCGTCGCGATCGTGAAGTAGATGATCAGGCCGGTGGCGTCGCAGAAGGTGGAGATGAAGGGGTTGGAGAACACCGCGGGATCCGCGCCGACCTTCTTCGCGACCAGTGGCATCAGTCCGCCCACGATCGCGGCCATGGTGCAGATGGACAGCAGCGTCGTCCCCATCACCACGCCGATCGCCGGGCCGTAGACGAGCCCTGCCACGATGAACCCGAGGGATCCCAGCACCACGCCGAGCACCAATCCGACGCGCAGCTCCCGCCACACCACCCGCGGCAGGTCGCGCACCCGCACCTCGCCCACGGCGAGCGCCCGGGTGACGGTGGTCGCCGCCTGGTTGCCGGTGTTGCCTCCGGTGCCGGTCAGCAGCGGGATGAACAGGGCCAGGATCACGACCTGGTCGAGCTTGTCCTCGAAGACCTCGAGCACCTGCACGGTGAGGATCGCCGAGACCGCGAGCACCAGCAACCAGACGATGCGGCTGCGCACCACCCGCAGGATCGGGGTGGAGAGGTAGGAGCGCGGCAGCGGCTCCGCACCGCCGGTGCGCGCACTGTCCTCGTGGGCCTCCTCCTCGAGGATGCCGACGGCGTCGTCGACGGTCAGGATGCCCACCAGGCGGTCCTCCCCGTCCACGATCGGCATCGCCAGGAGCTTGGCCGCCGAGAAGCGTCGTGCGACGAGCTCACGGTCATCAGTGGCCATGGCGCGGACCGCCGGGTGGGCGATCTCGCCGATCAGGCTCTCCTCCTCGGCCACCAGCAGCCGTCGCAGTCCCACCACGCCGAGCAGCACACGGGAGTCGTCGACGACGGGCAGCAGGTAGATCGTCTCGGGCCCCACGGCGTGGGCGCGCACGTAGGCGAGGGCCTGACGGACGGTCCATCCGGGGCTGAGGGTGAGCACCTCGGGCGACATGTATCGCCCGATCGAGTCCCGGGCATAGCCGAGGACCGCCGTGGTCATGGCGCGCTGTTCAGCGTCGAGCCCGTGCATCAGCCGCTCGGCGACCTCGGCGGGGAGCTCGTCGAACAGGGAGGCGCGGTCATCGGGGTCGAGATCGCCGATGATGTCGGCGACCTGCTGCGTGCGCAGCGCCGAGATCAGCTCGGCCTGGTGCGGCGCCGGGAGTGCCTCGAAGACGGCGAGCGCCACGACCTTGCCCAGGACACGGAACAGGATCGCGGCCTCGGTCGGCGCCCGGGTCTCGACCAGATAGACGAGCTCGTGCACCGGCAGTGTCTGCGCCTCTCGGGCGAGCTGCTCCAGCTGGGCCTCGCTCTGGGGGTCGCTGCGCAGCAGGGCGAGGACGGTCTCGGTGGTCACTCGGGTACTGGTCACCGTCTCATTGTGACCGACGGAGCCGACGCCGGCACGCAGACCCGTCGCGTGGACGCCCCGCAGCTCCCGCCTCTCGGGCAGGGGCACGCCCCCGTCTTCGTGAGCTCGAGACCCTGCTCGTCGGCGGCGACGCGGATCCGATGAACCGCCGCACCCGCGAGCCCACGGCCTGCGGGGGTGCTGAACCCCTCGGCCGACGGACCACAGGGACGCAGGGACGCAGGGACGCAGGGACGCAGGGACGATCCATGGATCACACCCACGTTGCGATGGTTAGCAATGCTCACTATAGTGGGGGACATGTCGACCACTCCCGCCGCTCCTGCCGAGCTCCCTCAGCACCTGGCACTGGTGTGCTCCCAGTTCTCACGGCTGGCCGCACGGCGCTCCGACGTCGGCGTCGGGACCGTGTCCTGGCGCGTGGTCGCCACCATCGAGCGGCACGGACCGCTGCGCCTGAGCGAGATCGCCGACCGCGAGCGGGTCTCCCGCCCCACGGCCACCACCGTGATCAAGCGCCTCGAGGAGGAGGGGCTCGTGGGGCGCACCCCTGACCCCACCGACTCCCGCTCCTCGCTGATCAGCACCACCACCCAGGGCTCCGCCCAGCTCGCCGCCTGGCGGGAGCAGCTGGCCCACGGCGTGGGCGGGCTGCTCGATCAGCTCCCCGCGGAGGACTTCGCAGCCCTCGAGCGGGCCGCCGAGATCCTCTCGCGCCTCGTCGACGCCCACGACGGCTGACGCGGACACGACCCGGCGCCGAT
>JAKDNE010000314.1 GCA_030451965.1 Brachybacterium sp.
CGGTCGCCGATGACCCCGGAACCCACACCTCACCGGATCAGAGCGGATCCGGGAGCATCGAGATCGGTGAGGTAGTGGTGACCGAGACGAGCACCGAGGTCGGCGTGCGCGCCGTGGGCGGTCCGAACTCCAGGACGGAGCCGGAGGGCGAGTTCGTCATCGTCACCTTCGAGGTGGAGAACCCGACCTCCAGCGGTATTCAGATCGGTGACAACGTCTCCCTCGAGACCACCGACGAGACATATCCGGTCGATCGCGAGGCCACTCGCGCCCATCCTGCCGACAGCGCCGACTACGGTCTGATCCCGCCGGGCGGGTCCGCGACCTTCCATGCCGTCTTCGATGTCCCGATCGGCGCCGTCCCGACCGGGCTGCATCTCGAGCTCGTCGAGACCGGCGAGAGCGGCACCGTGCCGCTCAGCGGCTGACCCCGCCCCGCACCCGGCGCCCCGCTCCACGAGGCGCTCCGACCACGCGGTTCCCCTCGAACCGCACCCCGACCACGAAGGAACCTCCTGTGACCGATCATCAGCACTCCGACCACCACGACCACGCCGACGCGGCCTCCGACTCCGCGCAGCTGCGGGACATCGCCGAGGTCTCCTCGGTGGAGATCATCACCTCCGCCTGCGTGCACCTGATGAGCGCCGCGGCAGTGAAGGTGGGCCTCGCCGAGGACGAGGCGTCCGGGCAGCACCAGGACCTCGCCGAGGCCCGGAAGCTGATCAATGCGCTGGCCGGCCTGGTGACCGCGGCGGCGCCAGAGATCGGCAACGAGCACGCCCGCTCGCTGCGCGACGGGCTGCGCTCGCTCCAGCTGGCCTTCGCCGAGGCACTGCCCTTCCCGGACTCCCCCGGCGAGGCACCGGGCGAGAAGTACACCGGCCGCGTCTCCTGACCCGGTCCCGCCCGGCGGGTCGGTCGTGCCCTGCAGGCCGGCTCCGCACGGCAGGCCGACTGCCGTGGTCAGGGTCGGTGCGACCCGGGACGGTCAGGAGCCGAGCACGAGCCTCAGCGAGCTGATCCGCTCCGCGACGATCTCCTCGCCGCCCAGCCGTGCGGTGACCGCATCGACCACGGCGCGGACCTCCTCGGCGGTGAGTCCGGGGCGCAGCTGCAGGTGGAGATCCACTTCGGAACGCTCCCCTGCCCGGGCGGCCAGGCCATGCACCTCGGCGGATGCCTCCCGTCCGACGCGGTCCAGCACCCGGGCCAGTTCGGGGTCCAGATGCGGTGGGAGCCATTCCCGGCCCTGGGCCAGTGCCCACAGCACGGACCGGGGCAGCAGGACGGGTCCGCCGTCCTCGCTCGGTGTCGCGGGGTCCAGCAGCAGGGCGGTGCACCCCTCCTGCACGGCCGCCTGCGCGGCCTGCGGGGCGACGACCGGCACCGGCCGGGCATCCCCTCGCCAGGCGCTGAGAGCGGCGACCGAGGTGAACAGCGGCAGCACGGAGGTGCCGTCCGCCCCGGTGATCGAGACCATCGCCATGTCGGCGCCGTTGTCGCCGGTCAGACCGTGAGCGGTGGTGCCCGTCTCGGTGGCGACGGCCATGATCGGCACCAGCACCCGTGCGCTGCTCAGGGCGGCCACCAGATGCTGGCGGTGCGGGTCCTGGCCGTTGCGATGCGCGGCGAGCGCCTCCGCCAGGGGCTCGGGTGCCCGGCCGTCATCCCCGGGGAAGGGGCTGACGGTGTAGTCACGCCCTTCCCAGGTCACCCCTGCGGTGTCGGTGAGCGGTGACTTCTCCCGGAAGTGGGCGGGAAGCGTGCGCCGTGCCAGGTCGTCGGCCGCGGGGGACGGTGCCTCGCCGGCCGACCCGCTCGGTTGTGCCTGCCCGCCCGGAGCGGGGGGCCGCGCCTCGCCGCCGCGCCCGGGCGACGCGCCCTGGACCCGGTCCCGGTCCCTGCGCTTCCTCCACCACGGGGTCATGGGCGGCCCGCGACGTCGAGCGCCTCACCCATCGTGAACGCCTGTGCATACAGCGCTTTGCCGACGATCGCTCCCTCGACGCCGGCCGGGACCAGATCGCGCAGCGCCCGCAGGTCCTCGAGGGAGGAGATCCCACCGGAGGCGACGACCTTCGCATCGGTGCGGGAGCACACGTCGGCCAGCAGGTCCAGGTTCGGTCCGCGCAGGGTGCCGTCCTTGGTGACGTCGGTGACGACATAGCGCTGGCAGCCGGCCTCGTCGAGCCGTTCGAGGGCCTCCCAGAGGTCGCCGCCCTCGCGGGTCCAGCCCCGGGCCGCGAGCGTGGTGCCGCGCACGTCGAGGCCGACGGCGATGCGGTCGCCGTGCTCGGCGAGGATCTCCGCGGTCCATTCGGGGTTCTCCAGGGCGGCGGTGCCGAGGTTGACCCGTCGGCAGCCGGTGGCCAGCGCCGCGGCGAGCGACTCGTCATCCCGGATCCCACCGGAGAGCTCGACGTTCATGTCGACGGCGGCCACCACGTCGGCCAGCATCGCGGCGTTGCTGCCTCGACCGAAGGCCGCATCCAGGTCCACCAGGTGCAGCCAGCTCGCACCGCCGGTCTGGAAGGTGAGCGCGGCGTCCAGAGGGGCGCCGTAGGCGGTCTCGGTCCCTGCTTCGCCCTGGACGAGTCGGACGGCCTGGCCGTCCTGCACGTCGACGGCGGGGAGCAGCTCGAGCACGGGAGCGGTCATGGGGTGCCTCCTGGAAGCGATGGTGCGGGCCGTGGGGAGCCACGGCGCGGGGTCTGTGGATGGGAGGTCGCGGTGGCGCTCACGACCGGGTCCGGGTGCGCGCTCAGCCGGCCTGGATGCGCCACAACGAGACGCCGATGCAGAGCAGTCCGAGCAGCAGCAGGCCGACGATCGCCCACCAGGGTTTCTGGGAGCGGTAGAACGACCAGGCACCGCCGAGCAGCATGCCGCCGGCGAACAGCGTCAGGAAGGCGAGGAACATCCCTCACACCTCCCGGTCATAGCGGGGCAGGGTGCGCAGCCAGTTGGCCAGCAGCGCCGCCCCGGCGTCCCCGGACTTCTCGGGATGGAACTGGGTGGCGCACAGCGCGCCGTTCTCGACGGCCGCGATGAAGCGGTCGCCGTCGTGCTCCGCCCAGGTCACCAGCGGCGCCACGAGCGCACCGATCTGCTCCATCTCCCAGCGCCGGGCGGCATAGGAGTGCACGAAATAGAACCGCTCCTCGGCGACGCCGGCGAAGAGGCTCGAGCCCTCGGGTGCCTCGATCGTGTTCCAGCCCATGTGCGGGACGATGTCCGCTTCCAGCCGGGTCACCTCGCCGGGCCACTGCCCGAGCCCTGCGGAGCGTTCACCGTGCTCGTCACCAGCATCGAACATGACCTGCAGGCCCACGCAGATCCCCAGGACCGGTCGGCCGCCGGCCAGGCGACGCTCGACGAGCCGGTCTCCCCCGACAGCCGTGATCTGGGCCATGGTCGCGGCGAAGGCGCCGACCCCGGGGACGACGAGCCCGTCGGCCGTGAGCGCCCGCTCGCGGTCAGCGGTGAGGGCGCCCTCCCCGCCCCCGGGCGCCAGGGGCCGCACCACCGCGCGCACCATTCCCCA
>JAKDNE010000315.1 GCA_030451965.1 Brachybacterium sp.
GGGGGGGGGCCCCCCCCCCCGCCCCCCCCCTCCGGGGGGCCCCCCCACCCCCGGGGGGGGGGGGGCCCCCCCCCCCGGACGGTCGACGCCTCGGCGGCGCCCATCGATGTCGCTCAGCGACTCACCGGGTCACAGACCCAGTTCAGCCTCGAAGGCGCCCTCCTCGAGCCGCTTCTTCATGTAGGTGAGGAAGCGGGCGGCGTCACCGCCGTCGACCACGCGGTGGTCGTAGGAGAGGAACAGGTACATCATCGAGCGGATGGCGATGGAGTCATCGCCCTCGGCGTTCTGGACGACCGCCGGGCGCTTGGTGATGGTGCCGGTGCCGAGGATGCCGACCTGCGGCGCGGGCACGATGGGGGTGTCCCACAGTGCACCGCCGGAACCGGTGTTGGTGACGGTGAACGTGCCGCCGGCCAGATCGTCGGGGACGAGCTTGCTGCCCTTGGCGCGACCGCCGAGGTCACCGATCTGGCGGGCCAGGCCCGCCAGGTTCAGGTCACCGGCGTTCTTGATCACCGGGACCACGAGACCGCGCTCGGTGTCCGCGGCCATGCCGATGTTCTCCGAGCCGTGGTAGACGATCTTGTCGCCGTCGATGCTGGAGTTCAGCTGCGGGTAGGTCTTCAGACCCTCGACCGCGGCCATCATCAGGAACGGCAGGTAGGTGAGCTTCGCCCCCTCACGAGCGGCGAAGTCCTCCTTGGCACGAGCGCGGAGCTTGGCGATGCGGGTCAGATCGACCTCCACCGCGGTGGTCAGCTGCGCCATCTCGTGCAGGGACTCCATCATCCGCTGGCCGATGACCTTGCGGATGCGCGGCATCTTCTCCTCGGTGCCACGCTTCGAGGAGATCTCGACCTTCGGAGCAGCCGGAGCGGCGGCGGGGGCCGCGGCGGCAGCCGGAGCCGAGGCGGCGGACTTCTGCGTTTCGATCGCCTGCTGGACGTCCTGCTTGCGGATACGACCACCCAGGCCGGAGCCCTTCACGGAGGAGAGGTCCACGCCCGCCTCGGATGCCATCTTCCGCACCAGCGGAGTGACATACCCGGAGGACTCGGCGCCGGAGACCGCGTCGGCGGCCTTCGGGGCAGGGGCTGCCGGAGCTTCGCTCTTCTTCTCCTCAGCCTTGGGCGCTTCCGCCTTCTTCTCTTCGGCCTTCGGTGCCTCGGGCTTCTTCTCCGCGGCCTTCGGCTCCTCCTTCTCAGGGGCCTTCTCGGCCTTCGGCGCCGGAGCGGCGGGCTTCTCGGCCGGAGCCTCTGCGGCATCGCCCGAACCGATCACGGCCAGCACGGCGCCGACCTCCGCGTCCTCGTCCTCCGGCACCTTGATCTCGAGCACGGTGCCTGCGACGGGGGAGGGGATCTCGGTGTCGACCTTGTCGGTCGAGACCTCGACCAGCGGCTCGTCGACCTCGATGGTGTCGCCGACGGCCTTCAGCCAGCGGGTGACGGTGCCCTCGGTGACGGACTCACCGAGTGCCGGCATGGTGACGTCCTCCCCGGAGGCGGCGCCGCCCGAGCCACCGGAGGCGGCGTCGGCCGGCTTCTCCGACTCACCGGAGGAAGCCTCCTCGTCGGTCGACGGGGCGGCGGTGTCGTCCGAGGCGAGGTCCTCGCCCTCGGCGGGCGCCTCCTCCTCGGCCGATGCCTCGGCACCGGAATCGTCGGCGCCGGAGCTCTCGGCGCCGGAGCCGTCGCCGATGACGACGAGATCGGCGCCGACCTCGGCGTCCTCGTCCTCCTCGACCAGGATCTTCTCGATGGTCCCCGCGACGGGGGAGGGGATCTCGGTGTCGACCTTGTCGGTCGAGACCTCGACCAGCGGCTCGTCGACCTCGATGGTGTCGCCGACGGCCTTCAGCCAGCGGGTGACGGTGCCCTCGGTGACGGACTCACCGAGTGCCGGCATCTTCACGGTTTCAGACATGGGTTTCTCTCCTCCTGGGAAGACGGGCTCAGGCGTGGGCGTGCAGCGGCTTGCCGGCGAGCGCGAGCGCTGCCTCGCCCAGGGCCTCGTGCTGCGTGGGGTGACCGTGGACGAGGGAGGCGACATCCTCGGGGTAGGCCTCCCAGTTGACGATGAGCAGTGCCTCGCCCATCAGCTCCGAGGTGCGCGAGCCGATCATGTGGACGCCGATGATGGGGCCGTCCTTCTCGCGGACCAGCTTGATGAAGCCGGTGGTGCCGAGGATCTGCGACTTGCCGTTGCCGCCGAGGTTGTACTCGTAGACCTCGACCGCGTCCTCGCCCAGCTGCTCCTTGGCCTGCTTCTCGGACAGGCCCACCGAACCGAGCTCGGGCTCGCAGTAGGTGATGCGCTCGATGCCGGACTCGATGATCGGGGCGGGGTTCAGGCCTGCGATCCGCTCGGCGACGAAGATCCCCTGTGCGAAGCCGCGGTGCGCGAGCTGGAGGCCGGGGACGATGTCGCCGACGGCGTAGACGCCGGGGACGTTGGTCTCCAGGGTCTCCTTGTCCGCGAGCACGAAGCCGCGATCCATCTCGATGCCCTGCTCCTCGTAGCCCATGCCGGAGGTGGTGGGGCCACGGCCGACGGCGACCAGCAGGTAGTCGCCCTCGAAGACGGTGCCGTCGGCGAGGGTGACCGTCACACCGGTCTCGGTCTGCTCGGCCTTGTCGGTGAAGACACCGAGCGAGGACGTGATGCCACGCTTCTTGAACGCGCGCTCGAGGGCCTTGGACAGTGCCTCGTCCTCGTTGGCCACCAGGTGGGGCAGGCCCTCGACGATGGTCACGGACTCCGCGCCGAGCGACTTCCAGATCGAGGCGAACTCGACGCCGATGACGCCGCCGCCCAGGATGATCGGGTTCTTCGGGATCTCCGGCAGCTGCAGCGCCGCCTCGGAGTCCAGGAAGCGGCCGCCCAGGTCGATGCCCGGGAGCGTCTTCGAGTAGGAGCCGGAGGCCAGCAGGATGCTCTTGCCGGTGAGGGTGCGGGTCCCGGACCCGGTCTCGACCGAGATGGTGTTCGGGCCGGTGAGCGTGCCGAAGCCCTCGACGTACTCGACCTTGCGGGACTTCACCAGGCCCTGCAGGCCCTTGTGGAGCCTGCCGACGATCTTGTCCTTGAACCCCAGCACCTTCGCGGCATCGATGCCGTTGAGGGTGAGGTCGACGCCCGCGGCAGCTGCCTCGGACGGTGCGTCGGCGAGCTCGCCGACGTGCAGCATCGCCTTGGTCGGGACGCAGCCGCGGTGCAGGCAGGTGCCACCGAGCTGATCCTTCTCCACGAGCGCGATCTTCTGGCCGAGCTGGGCTCCGCGCAGCGCGGCCGCATAGCCGCCGCTGCCACCGCCCAGGATCACGACGTCGAACTGGTCAGTGCTTGTCTCCGCCACCTGTGAGCTCCTCGGTGTCTACGTCTACTCCGCGACCCGCTCTGACCCGAATGGCCGGCGGCGCCGCCTGCGTGGCCCATGCTAGGCCACCAGGCGGCACCGAGAAGACCGCCAGGCCGGATCAGAGGGCGTCAAACGCGGCGAGGATCACGCTGCGGGGCCGGCGGCGAGGTCCTCGAGG
>JAKDNE010000316.1 GCA_030451965.1 Brachybacterium sp.
GGCAGCTGCGGGGGCCGTGCACCGCTGGGATGCTCGTACGGCTCCTGGTACCCACGTCGGGTCGCAGCAGACATATGGTCCTCCTGAGGGATCGCGGCGGGCGCCGATCAGCGCTCAGCGCTCTACGTAATGCAGGGAGCGTACGGAGCGCTCGAGATGCCAGGTGATCGTGTCGGTGATCAGACGGCCGGCCTCATGCATGACCGCGTCCTCGGCGCCGAGCACATTCTCCCAGTCCCCGGCGAGCAGGAAGATCATGTGCTCGATCGCGGCCTGGCGCACGGCGATCGCACCGGGGCGGCGGCAGGACGTGCACACCAGACCGCCCGCCCGGATATCGAGGGCGTGGTGGGGCCCGTCGGCCCCGCAGGAGGCGCAGACCCGCAGCTCCGGCGCCCAGCCGGAGACGGCGAGGGTGCGGATGAGGAACGAGTCCAGCACCAGCGGGGGCGGGATCCGGCCCTCCCCCATCGCACGCAGCGCCCCGACCAGCATCAGGAACCCGCGCTGATGGGGATCGACCATCTCGTCGGTGAGCCGGTCCGTGGTCTCGAGCATGGCGCTGGCGGCGGTGAAGCGGCCGTAGTCGGCGCTGATCCCGACGGCGAAGGCCTCGATCGTCACCACCTGGGTGACGGTGTGCAGGGACTTCCCGGCGTGCAGCTGGACGTCGACCAGGTTGAAGGGCTCCAGACGAGCACCGAAGCGGCTGCCGGTGCGGCGCACGCCCTTGGCGACCGCACGCACCTTGCCGTGACGACGGGTGAGCAGCGTGATGATGCGATCGGCCTCACCCAGCGGATGGGTGCGCAGGACGATCGCGTCGTCACGGTAGAGCTTCTGCAGCATGATCGTCCGAGCCTACGGCCGGGAGCGGTCGGAGCCGGGCATGCGGGCACGGTGTCGGCCGGGAGGTCGCTCACCCCGGGGCCTGTTTCGTGACTCCCCGGCCGCACCGAACGGTCAGCAGAGTCCTCCACGACGGCGCGGCACGGCATGATGGCGACATCATCAGTCGCACCGTGCTCGGGCGGTGCCTCACCACAGGAAGGCAGCCGCCATGGGAATCTTCTCGATTCTGCGCCGTGACAAATCGGCCAGGAGCACCGCGCGCGAAGCGATGAAGGAGGCACGCCGCGGCGGGGACGCCCCGCGGGACGGAGCCCTGGAGCGCGTGGTGACCATGATCCGCGACATCGGTCTGGACGGGAAGCTCGCCTATGCCTCGGCTGCGGACGTCGCCCACCGAGCCCAGCGCGGGCGCGGTCGCCGCCGCCCGCAGGTCGCGGTGCGCCGCATCGTGCGCCGCCATCGCCGGGGAGTGACCGCGGGCGGTTTCGTCACCGGGCTCGGCGGATTCGTCACGCTGCCGCTCCTGCTGCCCACCAACGTGGTCGAGTTCTACGTCCAGGCCACCCGGATGGTGGGAGCGATCGCGGCAGTGCGCGGCTACGACCTGGAGGACGAGGAGGTGCGGGTGCGCGTGCTGGCGGCACTGCTCGGCGAGGAGTCCGGGGACGTGCTGAAGAACGTCGGGCTCGGTCCGGTCGCCGGGGTCGCGGCCCGCAGCGTCGCCAAGAGTCTGCCCACCGGCCCGCAGTCCCAGGTGGCCAGTGCGATCGGCGGGCGCCTGCTGCGCCGCTTCGGACTGCGTTCGTTCCGGCTGTTCGGCAAGGCGATCCCGGGGCTGGGTGCCGTGCTCGGTGCGTTCGTCGACCGCTCCCAGCTGAACAAGATCGCGGCTGCCGCCCGGAAGAGCTTCCCGCCGGTGTCGTGATGCGGGCCTTCGTCGCACTGCGGCCCTCCCCGGCGGCACTGGAGCATCTGGAGTCAGCCCTCGCGGGCGTGCGAGGCAGCGCCGGCCGCGCGCTGCACTGGGGTGATCCGGCTCAGTGGCACCTGACCCTCGCCTTCCGAGCGGATCTTCCCGGCGGGGCGCTCCAGGACACGGTCGATCAGCTGACGGCTCTCGCCGTCGGACACCGGCCGATGCCGCTCCAGCTGAGCGGGGCCGGCGTGTTCAGCGGCCGCACCCTGTGGATCGGGGTGGGCGGCGCGACGGACGCGCTGTCCGCGCTGATGAGCGAGGCCCTGCTGGAGGGCGAGGGCCGCGAGCGTCGGCGGGCGCATCTGAGTGTCGCCCGCGTCTCTGCGCGCGCTCCCCGGGCGCCGCGCCGTCGGCGTCGCGGCGAGGCTCCCCCGCCGGATCCGACGCAGCTGCTGCTCGCGGATGCCGTACGAGCGCTGTCGGTGTATCGGGGGCCGATGTGGGAGGCGACCGAGCTGGAGGTGGTCGAGTCCGTACTGGGGCAGGGCCGTTCCGGTGGCCCCCGCCACGAGGTGCTCGCCGCGGTGCCTCTGGGCTGACGGACCGGACCCTCGCGGCGGTCGGTCGAGGTGGCGAGCGAGAACAGCAGTCACCGTTCAGCGGGGAACGGCGACGCTGACCTCCATCCGCGGCTGCACCAGGGAGACGTCCTCCCCCGGCGCGACCCAGCCTGCGGCGAGGCTCGGGTCATAGCTCCGCTCGACCAGCGTGAGCTGCGCACCCGGGTCCGCGTGTGCGGTGATGGTCACCTGCTGACCGGCGCGGACGCCGTGGACCACCAGCTGCTCCGTCCCCTGCCCGGACTCCACGGGGACACCGTCGATCGCGATGTCCGTGAGCAGCCCGCCGTCGGGCCTCACTGCGAGCGCCGAGGCATCCCGCGGGGCGTCGACCGTGATGTCGAGAGCGCCCGCGGCGGTGACCTCCGCTGCGACCGCCGGGGCCTCGACGTCCGAGGAGGCGGACGTGCCGTCCAAGGCACGCCCCCACGCGGTCGTACCGGTGACCTCCCAGGTGGTCGCCCCGCTGCTGCCGTCCACCTGCGCGGTGACCTGCTCCTGCGTCGGCTCCGGGGCGGCGAGGGTCCAGGCCGTGCCGCCGATGACCATGCCGAGGGCGAGGAGCGCCGGCAGCACCGGGATCAGCAGCCGGTGGGGACGGCGCACCGGCCGCGCCCCCGCGAGAGGGATCCTGCGGCCGCGTCGGTCGGTGGTTCCCGCGAGCAGCAGCGGGCCCGCGGCGCCGAACCCGATCAGCGCCGTACCCGCCAGGCCTCCGGCCGCGGAGGCGATGCCGAACTCGGCCAGGGCAGAGAGCTGGGTGCCGAGCATCCAGGCCGTCGGCAGCAGCGCGAGCACCCGCACCGCCAGACCCGGCAGCGGCGGCACCACGGCAGCGAGCAGTATGCCCAGCGCCGCGATCGCAGCGGGCAGGATCATCGAGCTGCCGAGCGTGGGCGAGTAGACCGCGAGCACGGCCAGCAGGGTCGTGACCGCGAGTCCGCCCCCGAGGAGGGCCGCGGCCCGCGAGATCAGCAGCCGGGCGACCACCCAGCCGGCCACCACCGCAATGGCCGCGACCAGCATCTCGGCGATCAGGAAGGGTTCGGCCCTGACCGGCTCATGAGTGGATCGAGAGAGCATCTCGGGAGTGGCCGCGGCGGTGACGGGGCTGCTGGTGCTGGTCGGTGGGGTGCTCGGGGCGTTCGCGCTG
>JAKDNE010000317.1 GCA_030451965.1 Brachybacterium sp.
CGGCCCGGGCCCCGGGGGCGGGGGCCCCCCCGGCCGCCCGGGGCCCCGCCCGGCCCGGGGCGTGGCCCCGTGGGCGCCTTGGTGGTGGGGTCAGACTCCGCCGGCAGGACGATCCGTGGAGTGACCTGCCTCCGCGGCGCTCTCCCCCTGCACAGAGCGGGATCCGTCGCCGCTGCCCGCGGCCCCAGCCGGGACCGCGGCGGCATGGGCCGGCTCGGTCGTCGGCCCGTCGACCGCAGCCTGCTGGTCCGTCTCCTTCGGGGCGAGCCCGATGGTGGTGCGCAGGGTCGTCTCCCGCACGATCAGCACCGCGACGAGGGTGATGAGCGAGATGATCGCGGCGAGCAGGAAGATGTGGCCGAAGCCGTCGGCGTAGGCATCGTGGACCAGATCCCGCACGGGACCGGGCAGATCCGACAGGTCCAGCTGCGTGTCCGAGCCCTGCCCGCCGACGTCTGCGCCGGTGATGCCCTGCTCGGCCAGCCGCTCCTGGACTCCCGCCGCGACCCGATTCGTGAGGATCGCGCCGAGCGCGGAGACGCCGATCGCACCGCCCAGGGAACGGAAGAACGCGATGGTGGCCGAGGACGCGCCGACGTCCGTGACGTCGACCGTGTTCTGCACGGCCAGGACGATGTTCTGGATCAGTGCACCGACTCCCGCACCGGTCAGCGCCATCGAGATCGCCACCCAGAGGTACCCCGTGGTGTGGTCGACCGCCCCCAGCCCGGAGAGGCCGAGGACCATGAGCACGCTGCCCAGCAGCATGATGGGCTTCCACCGGCCGGTGCGGCTGACGATCACCCCGCCGATGGCGGAGGAGAACGTCTGGACGATGATCATGGGCAGGATGAGCAGCCCGGCCTCGGTCGGGGAATGCCCCTTGCCGAGCTGGAAGTACTGCGTCAGGAACACGGCCGGCCCGAACATCGCCACACCCACGGCGATGCTCGCGACGATCATCAGGGCCGCGGTGTTGTTGCGCAGCAGCCGGATCGGCACGATCGGCTCGGGGGCGCGCAGCTCGACGATGACGCCGAGGGCCGCCGTGAGGAGGAAGCCGCCGACGAAGGCGGCCGACTCCCAGGAGATCCAGTCGTAGCTGCTGCCGGCGAAGGTGACCCACAGCATCGGCAGCGCGGCCGTCAGCGCGATCAGGATGCCGCCGGCGTAGTCGATGCTCACGCGCCGGGCCGGCTGCGGCGGGATCCGCAGCTTCAGCTGGATGAGCACGAGGGAGGCCACCGCCAGGGGGACGCAGACGAAGTAGGTCCACCGCCAGCCCAGCCCATCGGTGATGACGCCGCCCAGCAGCGGGCCGGAGACGGTCGCGATCCCCATCACCCCGCCCATGAAGCCGGCGTACCGGCCGCGCTCGCGGGGGGAGATGATCGCGCCCATGATCGACTGCACGAGCGCCATCAGGCCGCCCATGGCGATGCCCTGGACGACGCGTGCGGCCATCATCATCGGGATCGAGGTGGCGAATCCGGCGATCAGCGAGCCGGCGACGAACAGCACGATCGCCAGCTGCACCAGGCGCTTCTTGTCGAACAGGTCGGAGAGCTTGCCCCAGATCGGGGTGCTGATCGTCATCATCAGCAGGCTGGCGGTGATCACCCAGGTGTACTGCCGCTGGGTCCCGTTCAGGTCCGCCATGATCGTGGGCAGCGCGGTGGAGACGATCGTGTTCGAGAGCAGCGCGGTGAACAGCGCGGCCAGCAGGCCGGTCATCACCTGCAGGACTTCTCGGTGGGCCAACGCCTTCGGCGGGGCTGAGAGAGTCTCGGTCATCGGGTGAGGTCCTTCCTGGGCCCATCGTGCAGGCGGGCGGTGAAGTCGGCGAGACGGATGTTCAGCTTCTGCAGCACCTCGAGGGCATCGCGGATCTCCTGCGGCGACCAGTCGTGCAGGACGTCAGCGAATTCGGCGGCGATCTCGCGCTGCGTCTGCTGCAGGTGGGCGCGTCCGCGCGGGGTCAGGCTGACGACGCAGGCCCGGCCGTCGGAGTCGTCGACCTGGCGTTCGACGTGGCCGTCGTGCTCGAGGTCGTCCACCGCTCGGGAGGTGACGGACGCGGAGGCGGAGACCTCCCGGGCGAGCTCGCTGAGGCGCGCGTCATGATGCTCCAGGTACTGGAGCACGCCACTGGCGGTGCTCCAGGCGGTGCGCTGACCCGAACGCTGTCCGGCGAGGCGGAAGACCCTCAAGGTGGTGACCAGCTCGCGAAGGATCGCGCCCGCATCCCGGGCGTCGTCCCGACTAGTAGTTGTTTGTGGCATGCAAGTACTTTAGGCCCAAGCTGAGAGGTGTCAACCCCCGGCATGGTTCGCCGCACCGGCCTCGGAGGGCTCGGCTCTGAGGCCGCGGGCCCTCGTTCCCGGCCCTCGGTGTCATGCGCTCAGTGCATCCCCGCATCGGAGCGGAGCGCGAAGGTGCCCTGGGCACGACGTCGGCCCTGGACGGGATGGTCCGGCACCACGGAGTCGAGGAATCGGTAGCCGCTGCGGGTGTAGGCGGCGCGCAGGTCGCCATCCTCGGCGGCTTCGCTCATGCAGCGCCACCAGTCGGTGATGTCACCCCAGCCGGGGGCGGCGAGGGAGCCGCCGAACTGCTGGACGGCCAGGGCCGAGCAGAGGGAGGCGAAGCGCAGCCGCTCCTCGAGCGGCCAGGAGGCGAGGGTGCCCAGCACCATCGCCGCAGCGAAGACGTCTCCGGCGCCGGTGGTGTCGATCGCGGTGACCGGGACGGCGGGGCAGTACGCCTCCTCCCCGGTGGAGCCGTCCACCGCATAGGAGCCGTGCGCCCCGTCGGTGACCACGGCGAGCGGCACCATCTCAGCGAGCGCCCGTACCGCCTTGTCGGGGCTGTCGGTGCGGGTGTACGCCATCGCCTCGAGCGCGTTGGGGGTGAAAGCATGGCAGTGGGTGAGCGGAGCGAGATCGGCGAGGTCCCAGCGGCCGGTCTCGTCGAAGCCGATGTCGGCGAAGATCAGGGAACCGCGCTGAGCGAGCTGCGCCCACCAGGAGGTCTCCCCCGCCAGGTCCACCACGGCGGCGCGGGCGGCAGGTGCAGTGGCGATCAGGGTGGAGAGCGGTTCGGGCAGGTCGTGTCCGTGGGTGGCCATGGCTCGGTCCCCCTCGGCGGCGATCGAGACGGTCAGCGCCGAATGGAAGTCGTCGAAGCGGCGCGAGGCGGAGAGGTCGATGCCCTCCTCATGCGCCATGGTGTGCCACATCCAGTCGGCGTAGGCATCGTCCCCGAACCCGGCGACCAGTCCCGTGCGCAGGCCGAGGCGAGCGGCGGCGGTGGCGAGATTCGCGATCCCGCCGGGGCTGGAGCCCATGCCCTTGGACCACAGCTCCTCGCCGGGCTGCGGGAGGCGGTCCATGCCGGTGAAGACGATGTCGAAGAACACGGTGCCGGACAGCAGCACGTCCAGCGGCGGGTCCTCGGCCCCGCGCTGGGCGGCCAGCGGATCCCAGTCCTGGCAGCCCGCGGCCTCGGGCGGGGCCGGGGTCGACG
>JAKDNE010000318.1 GCA_030451965.1 Brachybacterium sp.
GCGGCATACGCATCGCTCCTGCGCCAGGACCCGACCATGCCATTTCGCGCGGAGCGGGCCGGTGGCACGCACGACCCGCGCGCCGCCAGCTCCGTGGCCTGTGCCGCGCGCCGCCAGCTCCGTGACGCCAGCTCCACGCCGTCGTTTCCGCACCGTCAGAGGATGAAGGCTTCGCCCTCTCCTTCGGAGGTGATCGGCAGCCCGGACTCGAACCACTGGTCCATGCCTCCGGCGACGTTGATCGCCTCGAAGCCGTTGGCGTTCAGCCACTCGCTGGCCTGGGAGCTGCGGCCCCCGCTGCGGCACACGATGTACATCGGGTCGTCGGTCTCGGGCAGCTGATCGAGGTTCTCCATCAGCGTGCTCGCCGGGAGATGCTGCGCGTGCGCGGCATGGCCGGCGTCCCATTCGTTCTGCTCGCGCACGTCGATCAGGTGCGCGCCCTCGGGGATGGCGTTCGGAGCGACGTTCTCAAGATTCATGATGTCAGCCTAACGGCCGCCACCGGCTCACGTGAGGGCCGGCGGGCGTCCGGCCCGGGAACGGGGCGGCCGCCGGCCGACGGCACCGGACCGCCTCGGCGTCGCGAGGACGCCGGCAGCGCGGCCCCCCGGTTCACGCGGCGCGCGTGGCGTACCGCCGCACCAGCGGCGAACCCACCAGCACCGCAGCGATCACCAGCACGTAGGCACCGAGCACGCCGGCCAGGTACTGCAGGACCATCCTCGGGTCGCTCGGCGCGCCGCCGAGGACGGTGGAGAGCACCAGCAGGGCGGTGCCGGTCGCAACGATCGAGCTCAGCGCCACCGGCACCGCGATCTCCGCGAGGCGGGCACGGTGCAGCTGGCCCACCTCGGCGCCGGCGATGTGCTGGGCGCGCAGGCGGGGGGCCTGGTCGATCAGCCGGGCGGTCTGCGTGACACCGGTGCTGACCGCGGCGAGCACCGCGGCGATCCCCAGGGTGAGCAGGCCACCGGTGGTCATGGCGGTGAACATCGTCTCCTCCTCGGGGCTGGTGGCTGCGCCGAGCGTGGCGATCATCGTCAGGAAACCGGCGATGACCAGGGCGAAGGTGATGCCGGAGACGGCACGCCAGCCGGCCCGCGGATCAGCCGCCAGCCGCCGCGCCCCCACCATCAGCGACGGAGTGGGGGCGAGCCGGGCGAGCACCAGCGCGGTGACCCACACCAGGAACGGACCGACCACATTGATCCCCGCCACGATCGCGGCGATGAACAGCACCATGATCGCGATCGCCGCCCCGGCGCCGTCCTCGCCCAGCAGCATCCCGCCGACGTTCATGAACACCACGAAGCCCACGATCAGCGCCGCCCAGAGCACCACCCGGAGCACGGACATCCGCACCACCCGGGAATCGCGGGCGACGCCCAGCGGGCTGAGGACCACCCCGGTGAGGGAGACGGCGGCGGAGCCCGCGGCGATCAGCACCAGCGCGAGGACCAGCACGGGATAGGCCCAGCCGGGCAGCAGCAGGTCGCCGACCGTGAAGGGGGTGATCCCGAAGTCTAGGCGGGTCAGCGCCGGGGTCGCCGCCAGATGGGCGCTGAGGCCGAGGAGTGCGCCGAGCAGCGACTGGGCGGCGACGTCGAGCACCGCCACCGAGCCGACCTGACCGCCGGTGCCGCCCACCAGGCGCATGGTGGCCAGGTCCCGTTCACGCCGGGCCAGGGACAGCCGCGCGGCCGAGCCACCGAGGCCGACGGCGCTGGGCACCAGCAGCACGGAGGCGATGAGCGCGCAGATCGCGAGGAACGGCATGAGCGAGGCCTCGCCCGTCATGGGGACCTCGCCCGCGGGGATGCGGCCGACGAAGGCGGCGGCACCGCCGAGCACGGTCGCGGTGATGGCGGTGGCGGCGGCGAAGGCGATCACCGGCAGCACGTCGGCGAGGGCCCCGCGGCGCCGCAGCAGCAGGGGCGCGGAGGCGAGCAGGGCGCTCATCGGTCCGCTCCGGTGGAGCCGGCCTCAGCGACGGGGCGCACGAACTCCTGGGCGATCCGCCCGTCCTGCATGGTCACGGTGCGGCGGCAGGCCGCGGCGACC
This sequence comes from Brachybacterium sp., assembly GCA_030451965.1. Taxonomy (GTDB): domain Bacteria; phylum Actinomycetota; class Actinomycetes; order Actinomycetales; family Dermabacteraceae; genus Brachybacterium. The sequence continues at coordinate 2,065 of JAKDNE010000318.1, forward strand.
GTGGCGTCGTGCGTGACCATCACCAGGGCGGCGCCGGTGTCCCGACAGGAGTCCACCAGGATCGCCAGCACCGCCTGTCCGGTGGCCTGGTCGAGCGCCCCGGTGGGCTCGTCGGCGAAGACCACCGAGGGCCTGCCGGCCAGCGCCCGGGCGATCGCCACCCGCTGTGCCTGCCCGCCCGAGAGCTGAGTGGGGCGGCGGTCGTGCATGCCGGACAGCCCCAGGCGGTCCAGCCACGACGCCGCCTCTGCGGTGGCGGCGCGGCGGGAGGTGCCGCCGAGCATGCGTGGCAGGATCACGTTCTCCAGCGCGGTGAGCTCGGGCAGCAGCTGGCCGTCCTGGAAGACGAAGCCGAAATCGCTGCGGCGCAGCCGGGTGCGGCGCCGATCCCCCAGCCGCGCCAGATCGGTGCCGTCGTGCAGGACGGTGCCGGTGCTCGGGGTGAGGATGCCGGCGAGGATGTGCAGCAGGGTGGTCTTACCGCAGCCGGAGGGGCCCATCACGGCGAGCGAGTCGGCGCGGTCGAGGTCGAGGTCCACACCGTCCAGGGCGCGGGTGGTGGTGCCCCCGGTCCCGTAGGTCATGAGCAGGCCGCGGGCCGACAGCACCGGGGATGGGGTGCCCGTACCGGGCTGGGCGAGGTGCGGGGACGTGCCGGGATGCGAGGGCGCGAGCGGGCTGTTGTTCATGCCACTCAGCCTCCGGGGCGGGGTCCCTGCCGCGCGTCCACCCCCGGAGCGGTTCTGCCCGCCGCGGGTCAGCCCATGGTCTGACCCCGCGGGAGGCCGCAGGCTGAGCTCGACCCCGCCAGCTCGAGTTCGTCGGCAAGTAGCTGTACGGGGACGGCTGGCGAAGCCCTATGGGCCACCAGGAAGCACTCTCCTCAGCGCCCACCCGGCACGGGGGTGATCCAGCAGCGAGCGGCCAGGCTGCCGGGAACGTCGACGAGAGTGAGGCCGGCTGCGATGACCCCCACCGTGATACCGACGAGGGCGAGCTTTCGAAAGCCACTGCGGTTCCGACAGGCAGAGATTCCGAGCCACACTGCCAGAACGGAAAGAAGCAGACTCGGCGTGACCGAGAGCGCATGTATCAAGGACTGATCCGCAGAAGGATGCCCATTGTTCACATCGGTCGCCAACCTCCGTGCCGCGAGGAGCTGCCCTCCCACCGAGAGGGGGAAAGCGAGGGCACCTGCGATGAAGGAGACGATCCCGAAAGAGGTGCGCACCTGTGCGGGACCCGAAGTGGTTGTGCCCATCGGTACACGCTAAGGGCTGCTCCCTCGGTGGGCCGACATCGGACCGCCCACCCGGTTGCTGAGCGTGTTGACGGCACTGGCGGCCTGCAGGGGACCGTAGACGTCGATGGCACGGCCGGAAGAGCGCGATCAGTCCTTCTTCTGCACCTCCGGTTCAGTCTGCTCCCGTG
>JAKDNE010000319.1 GCA_030451965.1 Brachybacterium sp.
TCCGGGAAGTCCTCGCTCGTCAACGACATCCTGTACTCGGTCCTCGCCAAGGAGCTCAACCGCGCCCGCATCGTGCCCGGACGCCACAAGCGGGTCACCGGTCTCGAGCACCTCGATAAGGTCGTGCACGTGGACCAGTCACCCATCGGCCGCACCCCGCGCTCGAACCCCGCTACCTACACCGGCGTATGGGACCGGGTGCGCACTCTGTTCGCCCAGACCAACGAGGCGAAGATCCGCGGCTACACCGCCGGCCGCTTCTCGTTCAACGTCAAGGGCGGCCGCTGCGAGGCCTGCTCCGGCGACGGCACCCTGAAGATCGAGATGAACTTCCTGCCGGACGTCTACGTCCAGTGCGAGGTCTGCCACGGTCAGCGGTACAACCGCGAGACCCTCGAGGTGAAGTTCAAGGACAAGAACGTCGCGGAGGTGCTCGGCATGTCGATCGCCGAGGCGCTCGAGTTCTTCGACGCGGTCCCCGCGATCCGACGCCAGATGCAGACCCTGGTCGATGTGGGGCTCGGCTACGTGAAGCTCGGGCAGTCCGCGACCACCCTCTCCGGCGGCGAGGCGCAGCGCGTCAAGCTCTCCTCCGAACTGCACAAGCGCTCCAAGGGTCGCACCATCTATGTGCTCGACGAACCCACCACGGGGCTGCACTTCGAGGACGTCCGCAAACTGCTCGAGGTGCTGAACGGCCTCGTTGACAGGGGCAATTCGGTGATCATCATCGAGCACAACCTCGATGTCATCAAGACTGCCGACCACGTCATCGACCTCGGCCCCGACGGAGGCTCGGGCGGCGGGCGGATCGTCGCCACCGGCACCCCCGAGCAGGTGGCCGAGACCCCCGGCTCCTACACCGGCGACTTCCTCGCCCCGATGCTGACCGTCGGACGAGCGGGACGCTCCGGGAAGCGGTGAGCTGCTGATGGCCGATCCCGCGACCTACCGCCCCGCTACCGGCACCATCCCCACTCGTCCGGGGGTGTACCGGTTCCGGGACGAGCACGGCCGTGTCATCTACGTGGGCAAGGCGAAGAACCTCCGCCAGCGCCTGGTGAACTACTTCCAGGACCTCGCCGGCCTCCACGAGCGGACCCGGCGCATGGTCACCACCGCGGCGAGCGTCGAGTGGACCGTGGTGGGCACGGAGGTCGAGGCGCTCACCCTGGAGTACACCTGGATCAAGGAGTTCGACCCGCGGTTCAACGTCAAGTTCCGCGACGACAAGTCCTACCCCTACCTGGTGATCACGATGGGGGAGGAGGTGCCGCGGGTGCACATCACCCGTCGGCCGCGTGCCAAGGGGGACCTCGTCTTCGGGCCCTACCCGCAGGTGGGTGCGATCCGGGAGACCCTCGACCTGATGCTGCGGGTGTTCCCGATCCGTTCCTGCACCGACGGTGTCTACCGCCGCGCCCAGCGCTCCGGCCGGCCCTGCCTGCTCGGATTCATCGGCAAGTGCTCTGCCCCCTGCGTGGGGAACATCTCCGTGCAGGATCATCGGAAGCTGGCCGAGCAGTTCGCGGATTTCATGGCCGGCAACACCTCGACGTACACCCGTCGCATCGAGCGACAGATGAAGGCCGCGGCCGCGGCGATGGACTTCGAGACCGCAGCGAGCCTGCGCGATGATCTGAAGGCCCTGGAGAAGGTGATGGAGAAGAACTCCGTCGTGCTCTCCGACGCCACCGACGCCGACCTCATCGGCCTCGCCCAGGACGAGCTGGAGGCCTCCGTGCAGGTGTTCCATGTGCGCGGCGGTCGGATCCGCGGCCAGCGCGGCTGGACCGCCGAGATCCTCGACGAGTCCGCCGCCCCCGACCTCATCGAACGGGCCCTGACCACCCTGTACTCCGAGGGCACCGCGCCCAAGGAGGTGCTGGTCCCCGTCCTGCCCACGAATCGGGCACAGGTCCAGGAACTGATGGGACAGCGGGGCGACCTGCGGGTCCCTCAGCGGGGGGAGAAGAAGGACCTGCTGCGGACCGTCGGCGAGAACGCCACCGAGGCGCTGCGCCTGCACCGCCTGAAGCGCATCGGCGACCTCACCGCCCGCACCAAGGCGCTCGAGGACCTCGGGGAGGCGCTCGACCTCGCCGAACCACCGCTGCGGATCGAGTGCTTCGACATCTCCCACTCCCACGGCACCAACGTGGTCGGCTCCCAGGTCGTCTTCGAGGACGGTCTGCCCAAGAAGAGCGAGTACCGCCGCTACTCCGTCAGCGGTGGGGCCGCGCGTGACGACACCGCCTCGATGTACGACGTCATCTCGCGCCGGCTGAAGCACCACCTCGACCCGCCCGAGCCGGACGACGAGGAGACCGGACGATTCAGGAGATTCGCCTACCCGCCCTCCCTGATCCTGGTGGACGGCGGCCCGCCCCAGGTCGCCGCCGCCCAGCGCGCCATGGACGACCTCGGCATCACCGACATCGCGCTGGCCGGGATCGCCAAGCGCCTCGAGGAGATCTGGTTGCCCGGGGACGACTATCCGGTGATCCTGCCGCGCACCAGTGAGGCACTCTTCCTGGTCCAGCGGCTGCGCGACGAGGCCCACCGCTTCGCCATCGCCTACCACCGCTCCAAGCGCGGCCGCGCCATGCAGGCCAGCGCCCTGGACGGCATCCCCGGGCTGGGACCCGCCCGCCGGCGCACCCTGCTGGACCGCTTCGTGACCGTCTCCGCGATCCGAGAGGCGAGCGAGGAGGAACTGGCCGAGGCCGACGGGATCGGGCCTGCGTTGGCCGCGCAGATCGCCCTCGCGCTACGATCCGAGGAGGGGAGCGCCGCGGAGTCGGAGCAGGACGCCGAAGCGGACACCGTCATCGAGGACGCGGCGCTCGGCGTCGCCGTGAACACGGCGACCGGCGAGATCATCGACCGCTGACCACCCCTGCGCCCGCTGCCCCCCTGTCCTGGAAGGAGCGCCCGTGACCGAGGACCGAACACCCGGCCCGAGCACCGACACCCGTGGCGACATCGTCATCATCACCGGCCTCGCCGGGGCCGGACGCGAGACGGCCGCCCACGCCCTGGAAGACATGGGCTGGTACGTCGTCTACAACATCGCCCCTCAGCTGATCAGCACGCTCTACGACCTCCGCGCCACGGCCGTCGGCCGCGAGAACCGCTTCGCGGTGGTGGTCGATCCCCGTTCCGGGCCGTTCTTCAACGAGCTCGCCGATGTGGTGGCCGAGCTGCGCAGGGCCGATCTGCGGCTGCGCCTGCTCTTCCTCACCGCCGACGAGTCGACCCTGGTGCGTCGCTTCGACTCGGTGCGCCGCCCCCACCCGCTGCAGGGGGAGGAAGGTGTGCTCGAGGGCATCCGCCGCGAGCGGGAGATGCTCGCCCCGTACCGCCGGATGGCGGATCTGGTCGTGGACACCTCGCCGCTGAACGTGCACCAGCTGACGATGAAGATGCGCACCGCCTTCGGCACCAGCGAGGAGCAGCAGCTGACCGTGACCATGCTGTCCTTCGGGTTCAA
>JAKDNE010000320.1 GCA_030451965.1 Brachybacterium sp.
CGATCGCGAGTACGTCTGGCACACCGGCGCCGTGGCGGTGCTCGCCCTCGACGAGGCGGACCGGGTGCTCATGATCCGTCAGTACCGGCATCCCGTGGGCCATGCGCTGTGGGAGATCCCGGCGGGGCTGCTCGACCTGGACGGCGAGGCACCCCATATCGCTGCTGCCCGGGAGCTCGCCGAGGAGACCGGCTACGACCCCACAGGGATACGGACCCTCGTGGACCTGCGGCCCAGCCCGGGAGGCACTGACGAGGTCATCCGCGTCTACCTCGCCACCGGGGTCCGCAGCAGCGAGAACGAGTTCGAGCGCACCGATGAGGAGGCCGATCTGGTCACCCGGTGGGTACCGCTGGCCGACGCGGTCACGGCCGTGCTCGAGGGGCGGATCACCAACGCCACCACCGTCTCCGCGGTGCTGGCCCTGCAGGTGCTGCGTGCGAGGGGGCAGGGGCCCGACGATCTCCGTCCGGGCGACGCCACGTTCATGGCACGGCCCGGCAGGGACTGAGGACGCTGCGGCCGACAGCCGGCGGGCGGGCTCCCGATCGCCGGTGGCTCAGCGGTCGGGCATCGCGCTCACTGCTGCTCGGTCAGCACCCGATGGATCACCGGCGCCGCCTGCTCGACCTGCCAGGGCCGGGCCCCGAGCTCGGTCAGCTGAGCGGCGAGCTCGGACTCCGCCGGCGCCTCCTCGTGCTCCCACACCCACTGGCGCAGCAGCGCGGGCTGCAGCAGGTTCTCCGGTGGCATCTCGAGGTCCTCGGCACGCTGGCCGGTCGCGGTGCGCACCAGCTGGTAGCGCTCGGACACCTCCGGATACTTCTTCGACCAGAGCTTGTGCGGTGGGGGATAGGAGCGCTCGGTGCGCTCGGGAAGATGCGCGTCCGGCAGCTCCAGGCCGGCCCGTGCCGCCTGCCACCAGACGTCCTTCCGACGCATCTTCGCCGGCAGCGCCTTGTCGAAGGCCTCTCGGCCACGCGGGGCCTCCTTCGCCGCTGCCACGAGATCGCGATCCTTGATCACGCGGTGCGGGGAGAGATCCTCGGCACCGGCGATCTGGTCACGGCGGGTCCACATCTCGCGCGCCGCGGCGAGCTGGCGGACCGAGCGCAGGGCGCCGAGGCCGTGCAGTCCCCGCCAGCTCGAGGATCGGGTGGGACCGTGCTCGCGGGCGCGCTCGTGCTCGAACTCCTGGCAGGCCCAGTCCTCCTTGCCGGCAGCTCGCAGCCGCTCCTGCAGGATGTCGCGGACCTCGACGAGGACCTCGACGTCGAGGGCCGCGTAGGTGAGCCAGCCCTCCGGCAGCGGCCGTTTCGACCAGTCGGCCGCGGAATGCTCCTTGGCCAGGTGCAGCCCCAGCGTGTCCTCGACGACCGCGCCGAGGCCCACCCGCTCCATCCCCAGCAGCCGGGCGGCGAGCTCGGTGTCGAAGAGCGAGCCGGGCTGCAATCCGATCTCGGCGAGGCTCGGGAGGTCCTGCCCCGCGGCATGCAGCACCCACTGGCGCTCGGCGAGCAGGGACCGCAGCGTTCCCGGCATCGTGAAGGCGAGCGGATCGATCAGGGCGGTGCCGGCCGTGTCGGTGCGCAGCTGCACGAGGTAGGCGCGGGAGCTGTACCGGTAGCTCGAGGCGCGTTCGGCGTCCACGCAGACCGGTTCCTCGGGAGCGGAGGCGGCGGCCTCGCACCATGCCAGCAGCGGCTGGATGCGGTCGATGATCGGTACCAGACCGTCGCGCGGAGCCTTCAGAGCGGGGACGGCGGGGGAATCGGTCACCGGGCGTCACCGGCCTCCTCGGGGCGCGGAGCCCTCGCATGGTGGGTGGGAGCGATCGGCGCGATATGGGGCGGGGCCGGCGGCAGCCCGCCGGCGGCGGCGAGCATCGCGGTCCAGGCCGCGAAGTGCGGTGCCAGATCGATCGCGGTCTCCGGATCCTCTGCGGCCAATGGCTCCGGGGTCCAGGACACCCGCATCTCGACGTCGACGGTCGATGGGCGGGAGGCCAGTGCACCGTAGGACTGGGAGACCACGCGGGTGGCGGTGCAGCCCAGCTCCCGGGCGTCGGCGTCGTGGAGCTGGAGGGACTCGGTCACCCAGGACCAGGCCACGTCGCCGAGCATGGCCTCGACGGCGAACTCCGGCTCCAGCTGCGCCTGCACCAGCGCGACCATCCGATAGGTGCCGTCCCAGGACTCCTGGCCCGCGGGATCGTGCAGGATCACCAGACGGCCGGAGGCCAGCTCCTCGTCGTGCACCAGGATCTCTCCGGTGCACGCCCAGGTCGACGGCGCCATCCGGGACGGCGCGGGAATCGTGCGCCAGGTGAACTCCGCGCGCTGCGGTGCGGAGGTCATGGCGTCGACGGCGGCACGGAAGATGTCGTCGCCCGAACGGATTTCATGGACTGGCACGCAGGGAGGCTATCCCCGGGAACCGGACGAGTCCGGCAGGCGCGCCGGGCCCCGGTCGCCCGGCGCCCGACGGGATCAGCCGGGGACCGGAGTCCGGGCGGGGTGGCGCGAGGAGCTCTCAGGCGGGCACGTCATCGCTGTGGACCAGGCTGATCGAGTTGATGCAGTAGCGCTGGTCGGTGGGCGTCGGGAATCCCTCGCCCTCGAAGACGTGGCCGAGATGCGAGCCGCAGGCGGCACAGCGCACCTCGATGCGCCGCATCCCCAACGAGGAGTCCTCGAGCAGCTGGACCGCTTCCGACTCGGCGGGGGCGTAGAAAGCGGGCCAGCCGCAGTGTGCGTCGAACTGGGTGGAGGCGGTGAACAGCTCGGCGCCGCAGCCCTTGCAGGCGTAGGTCCCGGCCGGTCGCACCTCCTCGTACTCCCCGGTGCCGGGCCGTTCGGTGGCGCCCCCACGGAGCACCTGGAACTCGGCGGGGGAGAGGCGTTCGCGCCATTCCAGGTCGCTCACGGAAATGGGGTATCGGTCAGAGCTGATGGGCTCGGTGGACATCTGGGGTGCCTCCGATCTGCGACGCCGACGAGCGCCGCTCGCGCGGGCGGCGATGCCGCTCGACGCGTTGCTGAAGAACGATGGTGAACGAGGTGTTCACCTCCTCGATCGTAGCTCGCAGTTAGGATGCGCGGTATGACGCGCGCCCCTTCCCCGACCCGTTCCCGCCTCGACTCGATCCGCCGCGCCGTCCCGCTCCCGCACCGCCCTGATCAGGCTCGATGGTCCGAGGTGATGGTTCATGGCGCGGTCGGAGCGGCCACCATGTTCGCACTCAGCGCAGGCGCCCTCACCGTGGGGGCCCGCGTGATGGCGCGTCTGCCACTGGTGCCCCGGGAGAGCCTGCGCGGCCTGGCGGACGTCACGGTGAGAGCCGTGCACCCCGACCGGGTCCACCTCGACGAGACCCGCACCACCGGCCGCGGCGGTCTGCTCGCCCTGCGTCAGGGCGGCGGCACCGTCCACGTGCGCCTGGGTCCCGTCGACGGACGCCCCACCCCGACCCCGGTCTCCCCCCCGGT
>JAKDNE010000321.1 GCA_030451965.1 Brachybacterium sp.
AGGCCTGGTTCAGCGCGCCGTTGTTGATCTCGCGGTTGAGGAGGTATTCGGCGTGGATGCGGTCCGGCCCGTCGGGGCGCAGGTAGAACTCGCGAGCACCGTCGGCGGCGTCCACGGTGAGAGCTCCCGCGTACCCGTCGCGCTCCTCGTCGATCTCGGGGCACATCTCGGCGATTGCCCGGCCCGACCGGCCTTGCGCCCGCAGCCCCTCGACCGGATCGGTGGTTCCTGCCGTCGGGGGTACGGCCACGTCCGCTTCGCCGCGGGAGGCGGACCCGAACTCGCCCCGATTGCCCTGCTCCCCCGTGTCACGCTTCCGCGTGATCGCAGCGCCTTTCCTGGTGATGCTCATGATGCCGCCTCCCTTGCTGCTGACTGCCGTCTCATCGTCGGCAAGTGGGCGGGACCCGCGCGGTCAGGCGGCCTGACGGAACCGGTAGGTGATCCCAGCGGCGAGGTCGGACAGCACCGAGGACAGAAATGCGTCGGCCTGATCCGCCTCCAGCCGCTCGATCACGGAGACCACCAGGTCCCGATCGGCGGGGTCGGCGGCCCCGAACACGATCTGTAACGGGGAGACGCCGCGTGTGCGCCACTGGGCGGCGGCCGCATGTGCGTCCAGGTGGCCGCCGGAGCAGGTCAGGATGTTCTTGGCGACTTCGCTGGCACGTCGGGTCGCGGCCCGTCCTCGCGGGCGGGGCAGCCGGTAAGCGAAGGTGACCAGCTGCCCGATCGACTGGCCTCTAGCGGCTCGGCGTTCGACCAGGCGGGCGATCTGCCCGCTCAAGTCCGCCGGACACGTCTCCGGATCCGGGGACAGGGCCGCGTCGGCGGTCGGGTCGAACAGGGTCTCGCGGCAGTAGGCGTCCTCAGCCATCTGGTGGGAGTACTCGTGGGTCTGCTCGCGCCGGGCCAGGTGGTAGCCGTGGGTCGGACGACGGCCGATCGGGAAGGAGGACCGCACGCGGGTGGCCATGGCGTCGAAGCGGCGCATCGTCTCGGCACCGCCGGCGGCCACGTGCGCCTCCCATCGAGCCATCAGCACCTCTCGGCCCTGCCCGGATTCGGTCGACACGTAGCGGCCGTCACCCTCGCTGCGGTGGCGCATCACGCCCCGGATGATCCAATACACCAGCCCCTCGGGCACCAGCGCCTCCGCGCCCCGGCACTCGGCCTCGGCCCGGTTCATCTTCGACAGAGCGATCACGCAGGCGTCCTGGACAATGTCCTCCCGGTGACGGGGCGAGTACGCCCAGGCCCGCGCCTGCAGGTCGAACACCCGCCGGCACGCCCCCAGCATCGTCTCGCGGTCATGAACCCGCTCCTGGTCGATGTCGCGGAACCGGGTCGTCTGCGGTTCCGGTGCCACGAGAACCACCAGGGCGCGGCCGGGCCGGTCCGCGGCTGGGCATGCTGGCTCATTGCGGTCGTAGCGCTGGTCGATGTCCCGCTTCCGGGCTCTACCCTATCTCTGCGTTCGTCCTCATGCCCTGTCAGTGGGCAGGCGGGCGTCCTTGGGGGACGCTGCGCGGCGGGTTGGTCCCTATGCGCGTGGCTAAGTAGTCACGGCGGGAGGCGAACAGGAGACGAGTGGTACCATAAGCATGTACCACTTCGACGATAGGTTGCCATCATGTCCATCAGTGCCAGCGAAGCGCGCAAGACGTTGTTCCCACTCATCGAGCGCGTCAACGACGATCGCGACGCCGTCGAGATCGTCTCCCGCCGCGGAAATGCCGTGCTCATGCCCGCCGAGGAGTACGCGGCCTGGCAAGAGACCGCCTACCTCTTCCGCTCCCCCGCCAACGCCCGCCGACTGCTGGACGCCTACGAGCGCGCCCGCACCGGAGACACCCAGACGCACGACCTGGACCGGGAGGAGTAAGTGCGCCTGGTCTGGGACCGTTCTGCCTGGGAGGATTACAAGCACTGGCAGACGGCCGACCGCAAGATCCTCAAACGGATCAACACGCTCATCGACGCCTGCCTGCGCGACCCCTTCACCGGCATCGGCAAGCCCGAACAGCTCAAATACGGCGCGCAGGGGGCGTTCTCGCGCCGGATCACCGATGAGCACAGGCTCGTCTACCTGGTCAGCGGTGAGGACCTGGTGATCCTCCAGGCGCGGTACCACTACTGACCCGCCGCACGGGTCCGTCACCGCCTGCGCCCTCGGCCTTCACGCCACGTCCGCCAGCTTCCTCGCGGCGGCGCAGCAGCGGCTCGGCCAGCTCCCACATGATCTCGCCGACGGCGCGGGAGGCGAACTGGTCTTCGGGTACGGAGACCTGGTGTCCGGTGCCGCCGACGATCGCGTCGAGGACGTCGCTGTTGGAGCGTTGGACCTTCTGGATGGTGTGGTCGAGGGTGTCGGGGGCGACCATGGTGGTGGACAGCACGGTGCGGGTCTGACCGATGCGGTGCTGGCGGTCGACGGCCTGCAAGACGAGGTCGGGTAGCCATTCGGTCTCGACGAATAGGGCGTCTGAGCCGCGCGTGAGCGTGATGCCGACGCCGGCGGCGACGATGTTGGCCAGGATCACCGCGATCTGTCCGTCCTGGTAGTCGGCCACGATCCGGTCACGGCGAGACATGGGGGTGGCCCCGTTGATGACGGCGTGCGAGACGCCGAGCTCCGTCAGATGCGCGTCGAGGGATTCCATGACGACCTGGTGGGTCCCCCAGACGATCAGCGGCCGGTCGTAGACCGTCTCACCGTCGACGTCCCGGCTGGTGGAGGCGATCCAGTCGGAGATGTAGTCAGCCGCCGCTGGGGTCTTCGCCAGTCCAGCGGCGCGGCGCAGCAGCGAGACGCACCCCATCTGGTCTCCGCACCAGGCGCGCACTTCCTTCTCGGACGGTGCCTCGCCGAGCTCGCGGGTGCGCTCACGCAGGTAGGTCTTGATCTTCTCGCCCACCTCGCGGGTGGCGGCGCGGTACTCGGCCTGCGGCACGTCAACGATCATCGTGCGCGGCGGGGCCTTCTCGGGCAGATCCTTCAGCACCTGGTCCTTGCCACGGCGCACCCACACCCGCTCGGACAGGAGTCCGCTGAGCTCACCGAGGTGCTTGCGATGCGGCACGACCTTCTCGATCTCCCGGCCAGCGACGTTGATGGTGTAGCTGCGGGTGTAGCGGGCCATGAATCGGGTCCGGGAGCCGAACACGGGCTCCAGCTGTCCGGTGATGGCCAGCAGTGGCGTCAGGTCGGAGGGGTTGGACATCACGGGAGTGCCGGTGAGCACGATGCGCTCACCCGCCGATTCAGCCAGGTCCCGCATGGTCGCCGATCGGGCGGTGTCCCAGGTGCGGGCGCGGTGGCCCTCGTCGTAGATCAGCAGGTCCGCACCCCAGGCCTTGAGGTCGTCCAGCAGGCCGCTGCGGGTGGGGGCGGCCAGCAGCGAGTCGGTCACGATCACGAACCCCGCCTCGGGCAGGTCGGGGACCTTCCGTCTGCCCGGATGACGGCGACGGTT
>JAKDNE010000322.1 GCA_030451965.1 Brachybacterium sp.
GACGCCGTGGCCCGACGCCTGTTCTTCGACCGGCTGCTGGCCGACTTCGCCACGCACCCCCGCACCGTGATCCTCTCCACCCACCACATCGACGAGGTCTCCAACCTGCTCGAGCACGTGGTGCTGCTGGACGAGGGTCGGGTGGCGATCTCCGCCGAGACCGAGGAGCTGCAGAACGCGGCGATCGAGGTCTCCGGCCGGCTCGACGTGGTGACGGCCTTCCTCGCCGGTGCCGACGTGCTCCATGTCCAGGAGATCGGCTCGCTGGCCACCGCGACCGTCCATGCCGAACCCGGCAGCGCGGAGCGGGCCCGTGCGGCCGGCCTGCAGGTCGCCCCCGTGTCCCTGCAGAACTACATCGTCCACCGCACCACCGCCACGGCCACCGCGCCGGTGGCGTGAGAGGAGAGCCGTCATGCGCGCACGCAATGTCATCGACATGCACCTGGTCAATCGGATGCAGGCCTTCGGCTGGCCCCTGTTCGCCGTCGGCTTCGCCTTCGCGATCATCCTCTCGGTGGGCCTGATCGTCGGCTCCCTGGGCCCCGAGGCGCAGGTCGGGATGTATGAAGGAATGCGGTGGAACGGGGCGATCTTCGCCCTGCTGGGACCGCTGATCGGCTACGGCTTCGCCTCGATGGGCCAGTACTTCCCGCTGGCCCTCGGTCTGGGCCTGACCCGTCGGGAGTTCGCCGCGGGCCTGAGCGCCGTGTTCCTGGGCAACGCCCTCGCCTATTCGGTGCTGATCACGATCGGCAAGACCATCGAGAAGGCCACCGGCGGATTCGGCCTGCAGGTGAGGTTCTTCGACGTGTTCTATACCAGCACCGGCGCCTCCTGGCAGACCCTGGTGCAGACCTTCCTGCTGATCCTGACGGTGCTGTACCTCGGGGCGGCGATCACTGCGGCCTTCCTGCGCTTCGGCCAGGTCTTCCTCTGGGTCGCCGGCGCGGTCCTCGCGCTGATCGCCCTGGGCATCATCGCCGGAGTGGTCCTCCTGGACGGCTTCGGCCGCGCGCTGCTGGACGCCTTCACGATGGGTTGGGGGCCCTGGATGGGGATGATCGCCCTCATCGGGATGCTCTCGGCCGGAGTGTGGCTGGTGCTGGTGCGGCGCACCCAGGTGAGCTGATCCCGGTACACTCCCGGGGGTGCCTCCGGGCACGAGGAGGGTTGTCAGAGCGGCCGAATGAGATGGTCTTGAAAACCATTGTGCAGTGACCCTGTACCGCGGGTTCGAATCCCGCACCCTCCGCCTTCGGCCCGCGCCCAGGACGTGACCTCACGGGCCAGGTCGCGGTCCAGTGCCGCCTCCGAGCGGCGCAGGAACGTCGGCCGCCCCCGCAGGGCGCGGAACCCGTCCGGACCGATGTAGGAGCCGGGCGGCAGCGGCTGGGTGGCGGCGAAGAGCACCGTCGCGGCCCCTCTCGTCGCCGGCATGGCGAGCGGACGGGTCAGCTCGGTGATCATTCGGTCCACTCGTGCGGAGCCGGTGGCGTTCTGCAGGTTCGTCAGCACCCAGCCGGGGTGGACCAGCTGCAGGTCCACCGGCCCTGTCTGCTCTCGCAGTCGCTCCGCCAGTTCGAGCCCCCACAGCATGGTCACGAGCTTGGACCGTCCGTAGGCGGCGGGCAGCGACCAGCCGCCTCGGGAGAAGTGCGGATCGGCCAGGTCGATCGCACCGACGGCGTGGGCATCCGACGCCGTCACCACGACCCGCTCACGCACCAGCGGCAGCAGCAGATCCGTCAGCAGCAGGGGAGCCAGGGCGTTCACTGCGGTCATCAGCTCGAAGCCGTCGGCCGAGACCTCACGTCGCCGGGTCACCAGGCCCGCGACGTGGATCAGCAGGTCGATCCCGCTCTCGCCGGTGAGCTCCGTGATCCCGTGCGCCGCGGACCGGACCGAGGCGAGCTCTGCCAGATCGAGATGGACCAGGCGGACCGCCTCCGGCCGGCCGGTCTCGCGCACGATCCGGGAGCGGACCACCTCTGCCTTGGCGCGATTGCGCACCGCCAGGATCAGCTCCGCGCCCCAGTGCGCGAGCTGGAGCGCCGCCTCGCGTCCGAGACCGTCGCTCGCCCCCGTCATCACCACGGTGCGCCCCCGCAGATCGGGCGCGTGCAGATGCTCCCAGGCCATAGCGTTCATCGCGCCATCGTAGAGGTGCGGACGCGGAAGGGCGGCGGCACTCGGCCGCGTACGATGGCGGGCACGATCCGACCGTTCGGCTCTCCGGAGGAGATGGCAGCGATGGCCCAGTACACAGGTGTGGCAGTGAGCCCCGGCCGAGTGATCGGCACGATCCGTTCGATGGCCCCGCCGGTCGCCGAACCTCCTGCCGGGGAGAAGCTGGCCGAGGGGGCCGACGCCGCCGCCGAGGCCGAGCGCATCCCCGTCGCGGCCGCCGCCGTGCAGGCCTCGCTGATCCGGCTGGCCGAGCGTGCCAGCGGGGACGGGAAGAAGATCCTCGAGGCCACCGCGCAGATGGCCGCGGACCCCTCCCTCACCCAGACCGCGCAGGGCTTCGTGACCTCCGGTGGGAAGTCCCCGGCGCGCGCCGTGTGGGAGGCCGGTGATCAGGTCGCCGCCATGCTCGAGCGCCTCGGCGGGTACATGGCCGAGCGCGCCACCGATGTGCGCGACGTGCGTGCCCGCATCGTCGCCGAGCTGCGCGGCGAGCAGGCCCCCGGGATCCCCGAGGTGGAGGGGCCCTTCGTGCTCACCGCGATCGATCTGGCACCCGCCGACACCGCGACCCTCGACCCGACCCAGGTGCTCGCCCTGGTGACCTCCGACGGCGGCCCCCAGTCGCACACCGCGATCCTCGCCCGGCAGCTGGGTCTGCCCGCGATCGTCGCCGCGAAGGACATCCACGAGTTCGCTGACGGCACCGAGGTGTTCGTCGACGCCGGCTTCGGCACCGTCACCGACGAGGTCACCGAGGAGCATCAGCGCCTCTCCGCGGCCTGGGCCGAGCTGCAGAAGAACCCGCTGACCTATGAGGGCGGTGGAGGGGTCCTGCAGGACGGCACCCGCGTGCAGCTGCTGGCCAACATCGGCGGCGCCAAGGACGCCGAGAAGGCGGCGGCCGCGAACGCCGACGGGGTGGGCCTGTTCCGCACCGAGTTCCTGTTCCTGGATCGCGAGGACGAGCCGAGCGTCCAGGAGCAGACCACGGCCTACGCCGAGGCCTTCGCGCACCTGCCGGGCAAGAAGGTCGTGGTGCGCACGATCGACGCCGGCGCCGACAAGCCGCTGCCCTTCCTCACCGACGCCGACGAGCCGAACCCGGCTCTGGGTGTGCGCGCCTACCGCACCTCCTGGGAGAAGCGCTCGGTGCTGACCAACCAGCTCGACGCGATCGCCGCCGCGGCGGAGCGGTCCGAGGCGACGGCCTGGGTGATGGCGCCGATGATCGCGACCGTCGAGGAGACCGAGGACTTCATCGCC
>JAKDNE010000323.1 GCA_030451965.1 Brachybacterium sp.
TGCCGGCGCCCGCAGCGTAGGCATCATCGGAGCCGGGCAGCTGGCCCGGATGATGCTCGGCCCCGCCATCGAACTGGGTCTGACCACACCCGTCCTGGCCACCGACCCGGCCGAGAGCGCAGCCGACGTCGCCGCACGGGTACGGCTGGGACGACACGACGACGAGCAGTCCGTGCAGGCGCTCGCCGCAGACGTCGAGGTGATCACCTTCGACCACGAGCACGTGCCCACCGAGATCCTCGGACGGCTCGAGCAGGACGGCGCCATTGCAGTGCGCCCCGGGCCCGCGGCCCTCGTCCACGCCCAGGACAAGCTGGTCATGCGCGAACGGCTCACCGCACTCGGTCACCCCTGCCCGCGCTGGTGGCGGATCAGCACCGCGAGAGACCTCGCCGCGGCGCTCGCCGAGACCGACGGGCGGATCGTGGTCAAGACCCCGCGCGGCGGCTACGACGCCCATGGAGTGCGGATCGTGGACGGGGCCGATCAGGCGGATGACTGGCTCGCCCAGCACGGAGAGCTGCTGGCGGAGGAGCTGGTGCCCTTCACCCGGGAGCTCTCCGCCCAGGTCGCGCGCCGGCCCGGAGGAGAAGCCATCGCCTACCCGGTGGTGCAGTCCCTGCAGAAGGACGGAGTCTGCTACGAGGTGGTCGCCCCGGCCCCCGGCCTCGACGCCCCCGCCCAGGAGCGGATCCAGAACCTCGCCCTCGCGATCGCCGAGGACCTGGGCGTCACCGGGATGCTCGCCGTGGAGCTGTTCGAGACGGCCGACGGCGAGGTGCTCGTCAACGAACTCGCCATGCGACCCCACAACACCGGCCACTGGTCCATGGACGGCGCCGTGACCGGCCAGTTCGAACAGCACCTGCGCGCCGTCGCCGATCTGCCGCTGGGATCCACCACGCCGCTCGCCCCGGTCTCGGTGATGGTGAACCTCCTCGGCGGCACCGCCGAGGACCTGGCCCCCGGCGCCCACGCCGCGCTCGCCGCCGATCCGGAGCTGAAGCTCCACCTCTACGGCAAGTCGGTGCGCCCCGGGCGGAAGATCGGCCACGTCACCCTGGTCGGTGATGACGCAGACGACCTGCTCGCCCGCGCCCATCGCGCGGAGCGGTTGATCATCGACGGGCCCGAGGACCCCGTCGGCCCCACGAGCCTTGGAGCGACCCGATGACGCAGCACACCAGCACCGCTACCCCCGGCACCGACACCGCCCCCATCCCGCGGGTGGGCATCGTGATGGGGTCGGACTCCGACTACCCGGTGATGAAGGCCGCCGAGGAGGCGCTCGCCGAGTTCGAGATCGCCTGCTCCGTCGAGGTGGTCTCCGCCCACCGGATGCCCGAGGACATGATCACCTGGGGCCGCGGCGCCGCCGAGCGCGGGCTGCGGGTGGTGATCGCAGGAGCGGGCGGCGCCGCCCACCTGCCCGGCATGCTCGCCTCCCTCACCCCGCTGCCGGTGATCGGGGTGCCGGTGCCGCTGAAGCACCTCGACGGCATGGACTCCCTGCTCTCGATCGTGCAGATGCCCGGCGGGGTGCCGGTCGCGACCGTCTCCATCGGCGGTGCCCGCAATGCCGGTCTGCTCGCCGCGCGGATCCTCGCCGCCGGCGGCGATGCCGAGGCCGAGCGCCTGCGCGCACGGATGGTCGCCTTCCAGGCGGAGCTGCGCGAGATCGCACTGGCCAAGGGGGAGAAGCTGCGGTCCTCGCGGTGATTGCCGGAATGCATTCGCAGGAATCCGGATCGACCATCGCGTGAACATCCTGCGGACGACCTCCCACCCCGCGCGAGCCCGGGTCGTGCCTCCCGGGCGGCCACGGCCACTCTCGGTATTGTCGGCCCCATGAGCGAAACCCCTGCCCACCGGGATGCCCCGGGGGTGCGGGGCCGCATCGCCTGGCTCGACCTTGCCCGCGCGATCTCGATCATTCTGGTGGTCATGTATCACGTGGGTGCCGGAGCCGGAAACCTGCTGCTGCCGAAAGACAGCACGACCGCCGGACAATGGTGGTCCTCCGTGAATCTGATGCTTGCCCCGGTCCGGATGCCGCTGTTCTTCATGGTCTCTGGAATGCTCGCGGCCAGCGCGATCCAACGCCCGTGGCGATCCATACTCCGGCCGCGAATCCTGGACTTTTTTGGCCGTATCTGCTGTGGAGTGCGATCTTCGCCGTCACGGCCTGGACCCGCTACGCCCCACAGGACCCCGTGGGATACATGAAGGACCAGGTGAAGGTCACGATCGCCGCGATGGGGCCGTACTGGTTCATCGCCGTACTTCCGGTGTTCTTCGTCGCGGCTCGTGCGGGGCGCAGCCGACCAAAGCTTCTCCTGGCCGCTGCAGTCCTGGTCTACCTGGGCGCTTGGCCGCTCCGGAGTCTGATGATGGCATCCGAGGCGGTACCGACTCTCGCCGCCGAAGGAGTATTCCGCTTCACGATCTATGCGCTCTGGTTCATCGCTGGCTATGTGCTTCGGGAACACATCATCGTATGCGCGGATCGAGCGCATCGGCTGGTCGGACTACTGGGCGTGGGGGTTTTCGTCACGATCGTCATATCGACGCAGGATGCTGGATTCGGTGTCTTCGTCGACCGCATGCTGCTGGCCGCGGAAACCTCGGCGGGCCTCCTCGCGGCCGTCGTCCTGGTGCCGTGGCTCGCACGTTGCGACATCATCGCCCGAGTTGGCAAGGTGTTGGGGAGCAGGACTCTTGCGATCTATCTGATCCACCCGCTCGTCATCAACGTGGTGGTTGTCTGGTACCCCGGAAGCGCACTGGGCAGCGCGTTGCGTGGATCGGTGGTGGCGGATGTGCTCCTGGTGCCAGCAGTCACGGCGCTCGCTGTCGCAATCGCAGTCGGCCTGCGCGAGCTGGTCAAACGTTGGGGCCCCGAATGGCTGTTCGCGGCTCCTCGAGTCCGGGAGAGGAAGCTCACCACGTCGCACGCCCACCATTGATTCTCGTGACGTGGCGACCGTCGCGGTATCGTCGGCTACATGAGCGAAACCCCTGCCTACCGGGTCGCCCCGGGGGCCGACATCTCGGACGACGCGACCATCGGGGACGGAAGTTCCGTCTGGCACCTCGCCCAGGTGCGCGAGGGCGCCCGACTCGGAGCCGGCTGCGTGATCGGCCGCGGCGCCTACATCGGCTCCGGCGTGCAGCTGGGCGACGGCTGCAAGATCCAGAACTTTGCCCTGGTGTACGAGCCGGCGACGCTGGCCGACGGCGTCTTCGTCGGCCCCGCCGCAGTGTTCACCAACGACCACTTCCCGCGAGCGGTGAACCCTGACCTCACCCCAAAGTCAGCCTCCGACTGGGAACCGGTCGGTGTGACGTGCGAGACCGGCGCCTCGATCGGAGCCCGCGCCGTATGCGTGGCGCCGGTGACCATCGGGGCCTGGGCGATGGTCGCCGCCGGTGCCACCGTGGTCAAGGACGT
>JAKDNE010000324.1 GCA_030451965.1 Brachybacterium sp.
CTCGGGCATGTTCCCGCCGAGGTCAGCGGTGCCTGGCTGCGCCACGGGCAGGGGATGGTGGCGCTCGGAGTGGCCTGGTCGGTGCAGACCGCCGGGCCGCACCGCTTCGTGGCCGCCGGCACCGCCTTCCGGTCCCTCGCCGCCCATGCCCGCGTCGACGACGAGGTGCGGGTGCGCACCAGTGGTCTGATCGCGCTGGGCAGCTTCTCCTACGCCGACGACTCACAGCGCCCGTCGACGCTGATGGTGCCGCGCGCCCTGCTGGGCGTGCACGACGGGGAATCGTTCCTCACCGTGGTCGGGGTCGACGAGGAGCCGGTCCTGCCCACCAGCTGGCGGGACCTGTTCCCCTCCTCCCCGAACCCCGCGGACGCCGTGGACCCGCTCGAGGTCGAGGCCGATCACACTCCCGATGAGTACCAGGCCCTGGTGAAGGAGGCGGTCGCGCAGATCCGGGCGGGTCACGCCGAGAAGGTCGTGCTCTCCGAGCGGACCTCGGTGCGCACCCCCGACCCGCTGTCCCCGGCCGTGATGCTGACCCGTCTGGCCCGCGCCTACCCCAGCACCTGGGTGTATCACCTGGAGGACGTGGTGGGTGCGAGCCCGGAGATGCTCGCCCAGACCGAGAGCGGCCGGGTCTTCTCCCGGGTGCTGGCGGGCTCCCGCCCGGTGGCCGACGACGGGGAGCTCGACGAGGTGGATCGACGCGCCTTCCGCAGCGATTCCAAGGAGCTCTCCGAGCACGCCTTCGCCGTCGACTCGGTGCTCGAGCGGCTCGAGGGCCTCGCCGAGAAGATCGAGGTCTCGCCCGAGCCGTTCGTGCTGCGGCTGCCGGGTCTGGAGCATCTGGCCTCGGATGTCTCGGCACGCCTGCGGGGCGGCGCCACCAGCCTCGATGTCGCG
The DNA here is from genome assembly GCA_030451965.1 of Brachybacterium sp. Taxonomy (GTDB): domain Bacteria; phylum Actinomycetota; class Actinomycetes; order Actinomycetales; family Dermabacteraceae; genus Brachybacterium. The sequence goes on from JAKDNE010000324.1 coordinate 904, forward strand.
TCGCGCCTGCATCCCTCGGCCGCCGTCTCGGGCACGCCGCGGACGCAGGCCGACGAGATCATCGCTCACCTGGAGCCGCACGACCGCGGGGGCTACGCCTCCCCGGTGGGGTGGATGGACGCCGACGGGGACGGGCAGTGGGCGATCGCGCTGCGGATGGCGCATCTGGTCGATGAGCGGACGGTCGTGCTGCAGGCCGGCGGTGGGCTGGTGGCGGCCTCGGATCCGGTCTCGGAGCATGCCGAGGCGCTCGCGAAGTGCCGTCCCATGCTCCGGGCGCTGCGCGGCGAGCACGGAGCCTGACGCTCAGGAGGGGCGCTCTGCGAGGGTGACCTCGATGCTCTGCACGGCGCCGTCGCGCACCACCTCCAGCTGGTGGGTCGAGCCGATCTCCAGTCCGCGCACCACTCCGGTCAGGCCGGCCGCGCCGCCGACGGAGGTGTCGTCGACCGCGATGATCAGGTCGCCCTTGCGCAACGACGAGTCACCGGCCGGGCTGCCGGGCTCGACGCTGATGACCTCGGCGCCGCTGTAGGTGGCCCCATCACCCGTTGCGGTGCCGTCTGTACTGGTCACCCCGACGAAGGCATGGTCGGCGGTGCCGTCCTCCCGGAGCTGATCGGCGATCATCGACGCGGTGCTCGCGGGGATCGCGAAGCCCAGTCCGATGCTCCCCGCCTGGCCGGAGGCGTTCGGGATCGCGGCGATCGCGCTGTTGATGCCGATCACCTGACCGGCCGCGTCCACCAGCGGACCGCCGGAGTTGCCGGGGTTGATGGCGGCGTCGGTCTGGAGGGCCGAGGTGTACGTGGCCGCCGAGCCGTCGCCCTTCTCGCCGGCAGCGGTGACCGGCCGGTCGAGGGCGGAGATGATGCCGGTGGTGACCGTGTTCTCGAGTCCCAACGGGGTGCCGAGCGCCATCACCGGCTGGCCCACCTCGACGGTCGAGGAGTCCGCGAAGGTGGCGGGCTTCAGGTCCTCGGGCGGCGAGTCCACCCGGATCACAGCGAGATCGGTGGTGGGGTCGGTGCCGACGACGGAGGCGGCATAGCCCAGTCCGTCGCTGGTCGTGACCCGGATCGCCCGAGACCCCTCGACGACGTGATTGTTGGTGAGGATGGCACCCTGCTCGTCGAGGATCACCCCGGTGCCCTGGCTGGTGCCCGCGCTGGTGGAGACCTGGATCGCGACGGTGCTCGGGGAGACCTGCTCGGCGACCGTGGCCCAGTTCGGGGCCTCACCGGTGACGACGGCCGCCGGTCGGGCCTCGGCCGTGGTGCCGGGCTGCGAGGAGACCTCCGGGTCCGGGTTCAGGAACTGGTCGTAGACGACGACCCCGCCGAGGGTCGCGCCGCTGGAGAGGACCATGCCCAGAACGACCAGCGCGCCGACCCCGCCCCAGCCCGGGCCGCGGCGGTGCTGCACCGGAGCGGCCGTGGTCGGCACCGGGGTGGTCGGCACCGGGGCCATCGACGTGGTCGGGGTGGGTGCGGTCGGCGCTGTCGCCCCCGCACCCGGGATGTCGTAGCCCCAGGCCTCGTCCCGCGGGAGGTCGTCCTGCGACCAGCCACGGCTCCCAGCGCCATATCCCGGAGCGTCATGTCCGGCCGTGCCGTAGCGCGGGGGCCCGTCCCCCGGGGCGTTCTGGTCGGAGGAGCCGTGGCTGGGCTGTGGAGCGTTCTCGTCCTTCATGGGGTCCATATCAGCATTCCAGTTCAAGAATTCGTCGAGTCGGTGCTGGGCGTCGGCTGGACGACCAGGACACGCAGCCCGTCCGGGGCTGCGGCGAGCGCTGCGGGCAGCGTGTCCTCCGAGACGCGCAGGGTCTCCGCGCCCAGCGCGGCGGCGGCCGCGGCGATATCGGCCCCGTGCGGGGTGGTGAAGAAGCGTCGCAGCAGGGCGGGCGGGGCGGCGGCGTGCTCGAGACCGGAGAAGATGCGACCCCCGCCGTCGTCGACCACGATCACGTCCAGCGCGGGTCGCGGCTCCTCCGGACCGATCAGCAGACCGGTCAGGTCGTGCAGCGCAGTGAGATCACCGACCAGCAGCCGGACCCGGCCGGGGTCGGATCCGGCGGCCGCTGCCTGGAAGGCCAGGGCGATGCCGCCCGCCATCGCGGTGGTGCCGTCGATCCCTGCCAGTCCCCGGTTCGCGATGACTCGGGCGGCGGTGGGACCGGCGTGCTGCTCGAGGTCGCGCACCAGGCTGGAGGAGCCGAGCACCAGCACATCGTCCGAACCGGAGGCCTCCCAGACGGCGAGCGCGGCGCGCTGCTGCCAGCTGCTCGCCGCCGCCGTGGCGGTCTCGGCGGCCGCGTGCCAGGCGTCGAGGTGCTGCTGCCGCTCCCCGGTGGTGACGCATCCCTGTTCCCTCCCGACGGCGGCGGGGACGACGAGGTGGGCACGACGGGCGACATCGGCCCAGTCGAGCTGCGGGTCGATCACGATCACCTCGACGTCCTCGGCTCCGAGCAGCGCCCCGAGCACGGGGCGAGAGAGGGTGGGGTGGCCGAGCACGATCGCCCGTCGGGGGCGCAGGGGATGGTG
>JAKDNE010000325.1 GCA_030451965.1 Brachybacterium sp.
CTACGCCGCCGCGCGGCCCCCCTGCTATACCGTGAGCTGGTGACTCCTCCGCCCCCACCGCTCAGGGACCAGGACCGATGAATGCCCGTCGGCCCCTGCTGGGGTGGTTGCTGATCGCCCCCAGCCTGATCGGCGTGAGCGCCTTCCTGATCCTGCCGGTGGTGCTCGCCTTCGTCGTGTCCCTGTTCCGCTGGGACCTGCTGGGCACCCGGCGTTTCATCGGGCTGGAGAACTACCAGAGCCTCCTGTCGGACGGCGCCCTGCCCAACTCACTGCTGGTCACCGGGATCTTCACCCTGATCTCGGTGCCGCTCTCACTGGCGCTGGGGCTGATCCTGGCCACGCAGCTGGTGCGGGCCCTGCCGGGCTCGGCGATGGTGCGGGTGATCGTGGTGGTCCCCTGGGTGTGCGCACCGCTCGCACTGGGTGTGGTGTGGAAGTGGGTCTTCCAGCCGTCCGTCGGCGCGCTGAACCAGATCCTCGGTGTGCGGATCGAATGGCTCACCGATCCCTCGCTCGCGCTGCCCGCGGTGGCGTTCGTGGCGATCTGGCAGAACGTCGGCTACATCTCGCTGTTCTTCCAGGCGGGCCTGACCCGCATCCCCGGCTCGATCTACGAGGCGGCCCGGATCGACGGTGCCGGGCCCGCCCAGCAGCTGTGGTTCATGACCATCCCGCTGCTGCGACCCACCACGTTCTTCCTCGCGGTCACGCAGGTGGTGGCCAGTTTCCAGGTGTTCGACATGGTCTTCGCCCTGACCGGCGGCGGGCCCCAGCACCGCACCGAGGTGATCGCCTCGTTGATCTTTAACGAGGCCTTCGTCTCCAGCCGCCTGGGCCGCGCGAGCGCGGTCGCGGTGATCCTGTTCCTCCTGCTGGTGCTGATCACGGTGGCCCAGCAGCGCTGGTTCTCCCGCCGCATCACCTACGACATGAGCTGAGAGGAGGAGACGAGATGACCACTGACCCCGCCCCCCGCACCGCCGCACCGGTCCTCGATGCCTCGGGCGCCGCGACGGACGCCTCGCCCGAGCGGCGCAGCCCGTCCCGTCGGCCGCGCCACCTCACCGGATCCCTGCTGGTGCGCCACCTGCTCGCACACCTCGCCACCTACCTGGTGCTCGCCGTCGCCGCGGTGCTGACGCTGGGCCCGTTCCTGTTCTCCGTGACGACGGCGTTCACCTCCGCGCAGCAGTTCGCCCAGCAGGGCCCGCTGTCGATCCCGGCCCCGGCGGTGCTGGAGAACTTCCTCGGCCTGTTCACGCCGTCGGACGGCTCGGGCGGCTTCGTCACCCCGGTGGTGGTGACCGTGCAGATGGTCGCGGTGATCCTGGTGGGCCAGATGGTGTTCTCGGTGCTGGCCGCCTATGCCTTCGCCCAGCTCCGCTTCCCCGGCCGTGACCTGCTGTTCTGGGTGTACGTGGCGACGCTGATGGTGCCGCAGGTGGTCGTGGTGGTGCCGCTGTACCTGATGATGAGCGAGGTGGGGCTGCGCAACACCTTCTGGGCGCTGGTGATGCCCTTCGTGCTCGGCTCCCCCTACGCGATCTTCCTGCTGCGGGAGAACTTCCGCGGCGTGCCCAGCGAGCTGATGGATGCGATGCGGATCGACGGTGCGGGCACCCTGCGCCTGCTGTGGCACCTGGTGGTGCCGCTGAACCGTCCGATCATCGTGACCCTGGTGCTGATCACCGTGGTCACGCACTGGAACAACTTCATGTGGCCGATGGTCATCACCTCGGGCCCCGAGTGGCGGGTGATCACGGTGGCGACCTCCGCCCTGCAGTCGCAGTACAACAACAACTGGACGCTGGTGATGGCGGGGACGACGCTGGCGATGCTGCCGCTGGTGCTGCTGATGATCGTGTTCCAGAAGCAGATCACCAGCTCCGTCGGCGATGCCACGATGCGCTGATCGGCGTCATACCGACATACAGGGACATCCGATCCCCCAACACCAGCACAAATAGTTGATGATGGGATCACACGTTCTCCTGGAAGGGGCATTCATGCTCAAGCGTCGTACTCTCCTCTCGTCCTTCGCCGCCGCCGGTCTGCTCGGCACTGCCGCGGCCTGCTCCCCCTCCAGCGACAGCGGTGACAGCGGCTCCGGCAGTGCCGGGGGCGGCGGCAGCGACGCCGGCGGCAGCACCGGCGGAGACAAGGGCACGCTGACCTTCCGGCTCTGGGACCAGAACGCGGTGCCCGCCTACGAGGAGTCGTTGACCGCGTTCACCGAGGCCAGCGGCTGGAACGTGGATATCGACGTGGTGCCGTGGGGCGACTACTGGACGCGTCTGCCGCTGGACGTGGCCAGCGGTGACGCGGCGGACGTGTACTGGATGAACTCTGCGAACTACGTCCAGTACAAGGACTCCGAGGCGCTGCTGGACATCAACCAGGTGATCCCCGACGGTGCCGCCCAGTGGGAGCAGTCCGTCGTGGACCTCTACACCCGCGACGGCGGCCTCTGGGGCGTCCCCCAGATCTGGGACTCGATCGCCCTGTTCTACAACAAGGCCCTGGTCGAGGAGGCGGGCGTGGACCCCTCGTCCCTCGCCTTCGACCCCACTGCGGACACCGACTCGCTGCGTGAGGCCGGCACCGAGCTGACGGTCGACGGCGCAGGCAAGCACCCGGGCGAGGACGGCTTCGACGCCGACTCCCGGGAGCAGTTCGGCTTCAACTCGCAGGCCGACCGACAGGCGATCATCGGCCCGATGCTGGCCTCCAACGGCGCCCAGTGGCAGGAGGACGACAAGTACGTCTTCGCCTCCCCCGAGGGCATCGAGGCGTTCCAGTACATGGCCGACCTCATCAACGTCGAGGACATCGCCCCGAGCGCCGCCGACACCAACGAGAACGGAGACTTCAGCCGCGACCTGTTCACCCAGGGCAAGCTCGGGCTGTTCCAGTCCGGCCCGTACAACCTGCTGCCGATCTCCGAGGGCGTGGACGACTCCTTCGAGTGGGCGCTGGCGGCGCCCGTGGCCGGCCCGGCCGGGGCGAAGTCCCTGGTCCACGGCGTGGTCGCCGTGGGCAATGCGCAGGCCGACGAGGCCCAGCAGGACGGGATCACCGAGCTGCTGACCTGGCTCGGCTCCAAGGACGGGCAGCTGCCCCTGGCCGAGAAGGGAGTCTCCTTCCCCGCCCACGTGGATGCGCAGGAGGCGTTCCTCGACTTCTGGGACGAGAAGGGTGTGGACGTCAGCATCTTCGTGGAGGCCGCGAAGGACGCCGCGGAGGCCGACACCGGTGCGCGCGCGAACGCCGGCCTCACCGCGGCGATCCCGATCTTCCAGGAGGTCTTCATCGGCCGTCTCACCGCCGAGGAGGGCATCCCGCAGGCGCAGGAGGAGGGCAACGACGCCATGGCCGAGTGAGGCCGACCCGCTGGCGCCCCGGGGCCCGGAGCAGGCGGGCCCGGATACGGG
>JAKDNE010000326.1 GCA_030451965.1 Brachybacterium sp.
CCGAAGTCCCCGGCGCCGGACATCCTGCGCTGCGCCTACATGGAGCTCGTGGTCACCGACCTCGCGGTGTCCCGGAACTTCTACGTGGACGTGCTGGGCCTGGTGGTCACCGAGGAGGACGATTCCGTCGTCTACCTGCGCAGCTTCGAGGAGTTCATCCACCACAACCTGGTGCTGCGCCAGGGGGATGCGGCCGCGGTCGCCGCCTTCTCCTACCGGGTCCGCTCCCCGCAGGAGCTGGACGTCGCCGTCGCCTTCTACGAGGAGCTGGGCTGCCGCGTCGAGCGCCGCACGGAGGGCTTCACCCAGGGCATCGGCGACTCGGTGCGGGTCCAGGACCCGCTGGGCTTCCCCTACGAGTTCTTCTACGACGTCGAGCACGTGGAGCGCCTCGCCTGGCGCTATGACCTGCAGGGCCCCGGGGCACTGGTGCGCCTGGACCACTTCAACCAGGTCACCCCCGACGTGCCGAAGGCGGTCGCGTACATGGAGGACCTCGGCTTCCGGGTCACCGAGGACATCCAGGACGAGGCCGGCACCACCTACGCCGCCTGGATGCGGCGCAAGCCCACCGTGCACGACACCGCCATGACCGGCGGTGACGGACCGCGGATGCACCACGTCGCCTTCGCCACCCACGAGAAGCACAACATCCTCGCGATCTGCGACAGGCTCGGTGCGCTGCGCAGGAGCGACCACATCGAGCGCGGCCCCGGCCGTCACGGCGTCTCCAACGCCTTCTACCTCTACCTGCGCGACCCCGACGGCCACCGGGTGGAGATCTACACCCAGGACTACTACACCGGCGACCCGGACAACCCCGTCGTCACCTGGGACGTCCACGACAACCAGCGCCGCGACTGGTGGGGCACCCCGGTGGTCCCCTCCTGGTACACGGACGCCTCGCTGGTCCTGGACCTCGACGGCAACCCGCAGCCCGTCATCGAGCGCACCGACTCCTCGGAGATGGCCCAGACCATCGGCGCCGACGGCTTCTCCTATACCCGTGAGGGTGATGCGGCGGCGGAGCTGCCCGAATGGAAGCAGGGCGAATACAAGCTGGGCCACCAGCTCTGAGAGGCTGAGGACATGACGCTCCCGGAGACCACCCTGGACGCCCTGGCGGACGAGCTCGCCGAGGCCGGACGCACCCGCACCCTGATCCCGCGGATCACGGCGCGCCACCCCGAGGCCGCGATCGAGGACTCCTACGCGATCCAGGGCCGCTGGCGGGACCGCGAGCTCGCCCGCGGTCGACGCCTCGTGGGCCGCAAGATCGGCCTGACCTCGAAGGCGATGCAGGCCGCCACCGGCATCACCGAACCGGACTACGGGGTCATGTTCGACGACACCGTCGTCGACACCGGCGCGGTGCTCGAGTTCGACCGCTTCACCAACGTGCGCATCGAGGTCGAGCTCGCCTTCGTGCTCTCGGCGCCGCTGGAGGGCCCCGGATGCACGCTCTTCGACGTGCTGCGGGCGACGGAGTACGTCACCCCCGCGCTCGAGGTGCTCGACGCGCACGTCGAGCTCGAGGGGCGCACCATCGTGGACACCATCGCCGACAACGCCGCCTATGGGGCGATGGTGCTCGGCGGGAACCCGGTGCGGCCGCACGACGTGGACCTGCGCTGGGTCTCGGCGCTGCTGCACCGCAACGAGACCATCGAGGAGACCGGGGTCGCCGCCGGCGTGCTCGGTCACCCGGGCCGCGGCGTCGCCTGGCTGGCGAACAAGCTCGCCCAGCACGGCGAGCGGCTCGAGGCCGGGGAGATCATCCTCTCCGGCTCCTTCACCCGCCCGGTATGGATCGAGCGCGGGGACACCGTCCTGGCCGACTATGGAGAACTGGGGAGCATCTCATGCCGCTTCATCTGAAGAAGACCTTCCGCGAGGACCTCGCACAGCAGCGCGAGGCGGGGGAGTCCCGCCGCCCGCTGGCCGGGATGTGGCTGTGCAGCGGCAGCCCGGTGGCCGCCGAGATCGCCGCCGGCTCGGGCCTCGACTGGCTGCTGCTGGACATGGAGCACTCCCCGGTCACCCTGAGCTCGCTGCTCGCCCAGCTGCAGGCGATCGCCGGCTACCCGATCACCCCGATGGTGCGGATCCCGGTCGGGGACACCGTCATCATCAAGCAGGTCCTCGACCTCGGCGCCCAGAACCTGCTGGTGCCGATGGTCTCCACCGCCGAGCACGCCCGGGCGATGGTCGAGGCCGTGCACTACCCGCCGCGAGGACGTCGCGGAGTGGGCTCCGCGCTGTCCCGCTCGGCCCGCTGGAACCGGGTGGAGGGCTATCTGGCCGACGCCGCGCAGCACGTGGCGCTGTTCGTGCAGATCGAGTCCGCCGAGGCGGTGGAGAACATCGAGGAGATCCTCGCGGTCGACGGGATCGACGGGATCTTCGTGGGCCCCTCCGACCTCTCCGCCTCGATGGGGCTGCTCGGCCAGCAGTCCCACCCCGACGTGGTCGCCGCCGTGCGCCGCTGCTTCGCGGCGGCCGGAGCCGCGGGCGTCCCCGTGGGCGTCAACGCCTTCGACCCCGACGTCGCCCGCGGCTACGCCCGGGACGGCGCTGACTTCCTGCTGCTCGGGGCCGACGTCTCGCTGCTCGCGCGCGGCTCGGAGGCGCTCGCGGCCCAGTGGGCGCCGACGGAGCAGGACGAGTCCGGGCGGGCGTCATACTGAGGTGCTGCAGAGGTGCAGGAGCGCCCGGGCTCTTCCGGGCTCTTCCGGTGCTGCGACGGCAGCGGGACGCAGACGCAGAAGAAGAGGTGCTGAGCGATGAGTGATGATGTCCGATTCCCGAGCTCGCTGGGTCCCGACCTCGCGGGCGTGCTGGAGACGCCTGAGGAGAGCACCCGCGGATGGGGAGTGCTGGTGCACGGATTCACCCTGGGCAAGGACTCCCCGGCGGCGTTCCGAATCGCGCGCGGGCTGGTGGAGCAGGGCATCGGCATGCTCCGCTACGACTGCCTCGGGCTCGGCGAGTCGGAGGGGGAGTGGGGCGACGGCTCCTTCACGGTGAAGGTGGACGACACGGTGCGCGCCGCGGAGTTCCTCGCCGAGCGCGGCACCCCTCCGACCCTCCTCATCGGCCACTCCTGGGGCGGAGCCGCGGCCATCGTCGCCGCTCAGCAGATCCCCAGCGTCAAGGCCGTGGTGACGATCGGCGCTCCCGCGGATCCGGCCGAGGTCGAGCGTCACTACGACTCCGTGGTGGACCGGGTGATGGAGGAGGGGACCGCGCCCTGGCTGGTCGGCGGGCGCGAGATGACGCTGAAACGGGACTTCGTCCAGGACGTGCGCGGTGCCGAGCTGATCGCCCAGGTGCACACGCTGGATCGGCCGCTGCTGGTCATGCACTCACCGA
>JAKDNE010000026.1 GCA_030451965.1 Brachybacterium sp.
CGCGCAGTTCATCTACGACGCGGATGCTCCCCTGGCCGAGCGGCGCACCGCCGCGCTCGCTCTGGACCAGTCCCTGCTCGCCGAGCTGCTGGGCTCGGTGAGCCTGCGGGAGCTGCTGGACGCTGAGATCATCACCGAGGTCGAGCAGCGTCTGCAGGGCCTCACCGCCGAGCGGGCACTGCGCAGCGGCGAGCAGATCGCCGATGCGCTGCGCCGGCTCGGCCCGCTCACCCGGGATGAGCTCATCGCCCGCAGCATCGAGGACCTCGACCTCGAGGCGGAGCTCGACGATCTGCACCGGTCGCGCCGGATCATCACCGTGCGCCTGGCCGGCCAGGAGCACGTCGCCGCGGTCGAGGATGCCGGCCTGCTGCGCGATGCGCTGGGGACGGCGCTGCCGACGGGAATCCCGGAAGCGCATCTGCCACCCGTGGATCGGGCGGTGGCGCAATTGCTCTCGCGCTGGGCGCGGGGCCGGGGACCGTTTCCGGCCACTGCACCGGTGGAGGCCTTCGGACTGGCCCCGGGGGTCGCACGAACCGCTCTCGAGCAGCTCACCGCCGAGCGGGTGCTGGCCCAGGGCGAGTTCACGCCGGGTCGCGAGGGCGAGGAGTGGGTGGATGCGGAGGTGCTGCGGCGCATCCGTCGGGCGAGCCTGGCCGCCTCCCGGCGCGAGATCGCGCCGGTGCCGGGCCCGGTGTATGCGCAGTTCCTCGGGCAGTGGCAGCACCTCGTCCCCCGCCGCCCGGATGGCCGCCGGGAGAGCTCGCACTGGCGTGGCGGTGACGGACTGCTGTCGGTCGTGGACCAGCTCACCGGGGTGTCCCTGCCGCTGTCGGCGTGGGAGCCCCAGGTGCTGCCGGCGCGGCTGCCGGAGATGACCCCCGCACTGCTGGACGCGGCGTTCGCCGCCGGGGAGCTGGTGTGGACCGGGCACGGCCGTCTCGGCCGTGACGACGCCTGGATCCGGCTGCACCTCACCGACGCCCTGCCGCTGGGACTGGACGCCGATGCTCTCGAGGAGGCCGCGGCCGACCTGCCGACGGGCTCCTCCGCCGCCCGCATCCTCGCCCTGCTGCGCGGCACGCCCGGCGCGCTGCGGCACGGGGAGATCCTCACTGCGCTCGCGGACGACGGCGACGCGCTGGCCCCGTCCGAGGTGCATGACGCCCTGTGGGATCTCGCCTTCCGCGCCCTGATCACCAACGACTCCTTCGAGGCGCTGCGCAGCTACGGCCGTGGCCCGGCACCGACCAGGACCACGCGGACCGGGTCACGCTCCCGGCCGCTCACCCGCCGCGGCGCGGCACGGCTGTCCGCGGCGATGATGAGGCAGGGCGCGACCTCGGTCTCCGAGCTCGTGCCCGGTCCGGTCGGTGCCGGACGCTGGTCGGCCGTGCGCGTGGAGAGCGTCGACCCGGCGGCGCGCGCAGCGGCGCTGGCGACTCTGCTGCTGGACCGGCACGGAGTGGTCACCCGTGGCGCGATGGACGTGGAGGACATCCCCGGCGGATTCGCCGCGGTGTACCGCGTGCTCGCGGTCCTCGAGGAGAACGGTTCCTGCCGGCGCGGCTATTTCGTGGACGGGCTGGGCGCCTCCCAGTTCGCCCCGGTCGAGGCGGTGGACAGGCTGCGGGACCGTGACCGGGAAGCGGAGTCCGCCCAGATCACGCAGCGGGCCGCGAGCGGCTCGACGGCCGAGGCCGCGACCATCGCACTGGCCGCGACCGATCCCGCGAACCCCTACGGCGCGGCCCTGACCTGGCCGCCGTTGACGATCCCCCCTCCCGAGGGGTCAACGGTCCGGCCCGCTCGCCGCTCCGGTGCGCTCGTGCTGCTGACGGGCGGGCAGGCCATGGCGGTCGTCGACAAGGGCGCCAAGCATCTGCTGTGGTGGGCCGACGAGTCGGCGACACCCGCCCTCGCCGCTCAGCTGGTGCGGACGATCGCCGAGGACTCCCGCCTGCCCCAGCTGCGGATCGAACGGATCAACGGCCACCGGATCGACAGCGCCCCGGTCGCCGCCGTCGGCGAGGCGCTGGTGGCGGCCGGCTGCTACCGCTCCCCGAGATCGATCCGCCTGCGGGCCGGTGACCGATGATGCCGCGAGTGGATCGCTGATGCCTGAAGGGGACACCGTCGCCCGGCAGTGCCGGATCCTCCACGACGCCCTCGCCGGCGCTGTGCTGACCACGTGCGAGCTGCGGGTGCCGCGCGCCGCGAGCACCGACCTCATCGGCTGGGCAGTGCGCGAGGTACGGTCCCGCGGCAAGCACCTGCTGATGCGACTGGACCCGCCGGCTCCCGGCGCGGCACCGCTGACCCTCCACACGCATCTGATGATGGACGGGATCTGGCACGTGGACGGCAGGGCCCTGCGCTCGAGCGACACCAGCGCCGGGCCTCGCCCGGCCCACACCATCCGCGTCGCCCTCACCGCCCGTCACGAGGACGGTCATGAGACCCGTGCGATCGCCTACGACGTGAAGCAGGTCCGCCTGGTGCACACCGCGGACGAGGACACGTTGGTAGGGCATCTGGGGCCGGACCTGCTCGATCCCGCCTGGGACGAGGATCCTGGCCTGCGCGAGCGCGCAGCGGCGAACCTCGGCGCGGAGCCGGAGCGCCCGCTCGGACTGGCCCTGCTCGATCAGCGCCTCCTCGCCGGGATCGGCAACATCTACCGCAGCGAGCTGTGCTTCCTGCGCCGCCTCCACCCGGCGAACCCCGTCGGTGCCGCGGGCGATCTCGGAGAAGTCGTCGACCTCGCCCGTCGGCTGCTGGTGCTGAACCAGGACCGCCCGGTGCGGGTGACCACCGGCGGGATGATGGGACGGGACGGCGACCTGTGGGTCTACGGCCGCGGCGGGAAGCCGTGCCGGCGCTGCCACACCCGGATCGTGCGAGGGGAGCTCGGCGAGCCACGCCTCGAGGGCACCGAGCCGCGCGTGCTGTGGTTCTGCCCGCACTGCCAGGACGGGCCCGGTATACCGAGCCGTGAATCGGTGCACGGCGGTGCGCGGGCCCGTCGTCGGGATCGGTAGACTTCTCCGGGTGCTCGCAGCCGTTCGACGCGCGAGCGCCCATGCCTCCATAGCTCAGCGGATAGAGCAACGGTCTTCTAAACCGTCGGTCGCAGGTTCGAGTCCTGCTGGAGGCGCCGCCATCCGCCGTCGTACCGGGAGCCCCCATGATCCTGAAGGTCCTCACGTTCGGCGCGATCGCACTGCTGCTCCTGCTGCGCCTGGCACGCACCCGGTTCGGGTCGCGCCTGCTCGGTGTCCCGCAGCGTGTTCTCGGGATCGTCTTCCTGCTCGCGCTGGTGATCGCCGGCATCCTCGCGGTGGTGTTCGAGCAGTGGATCCTGCTCATCGTGGTGGTGATCCTGCTGATCGCCAGCGGGGTCGAGGAGCTCAGAGCTCGCGGCCGTGTCGCGAGGAGCCCTCGTTCCACTCGGTGACCCACCGGGGCACCTCGAGATGGTCGGGCAGCGGCCCCGCCAGTTCCAGCGCTTCCTCCATCGGCACCGAACCGCCGGTCCGGCGCAGGAAGCGGGCGCGAACGATCGCGTCGGCCACCACCTTCCCGTCGCGACGGAAGACCTGTTCCATGAAGATCCAACGGTCGTCGTGCCCGATCACGCGGGAGGCGAGATCGAACGTCTCCCACAGCTGGAGGGACCTGCGGTAGGTGATGGTCTGCCCCGCCACCACCGGATACCAGCCCTGGTCGGTGATGCGCTGCCAGAACCCCGAACGGACCATGAGATCCATGCGGCCCAGATCCATCAGCGTCAGGTAGCGGCCGTTGTTCATGTGCCGCTGCACGTCGAGGTCCCCGGGGTTCACCCGGAAGCGCACGTGCGAGGTGCCCCAGATGCTGAGGCGGCTGCGGAAACGCACTCGGGCCATGAGCAGCAGCAGGCGGAAGTAGAGATTCACTGCGGGGTCCTCCGGGGCTCGCGTCGGCTCATCGATGAGCTCTGGTGACTGAAGGGTAACCGGTGTTGCCGGCCTCGATCAGATCCCGCGCACGTCCCCGCGCTACTGTGGTCCGGTGACTTCCAGCTCCACACGTGCCATCAACGACCGCATCATCTGGGTCGACTGCGAGATGACCGGCCTCGACAAGCAGCGCGACGCGCTCGTCGAGATCGCGGTCCTCGTGACCGACGCCGATCTGAACATCCTCGGGGACGGTGTCGACGTCGTCATCAGACCCCCGGCGGAATCACTGAAGGGCATGGATCCCTTCGTGGTGAACATGCACACCGTCTCCGGCCTGCTCGAGGAGCTCGACGGCGGCACCACCCTCGAGGACGCCCAGGCGCAGTGCCTGGCCTACGTGCGCCGGTACTGCCCGGAGCCCGGCAAGGCCCCGCTCGCCGGGAACAGCGTCGGCACCGATCGCGTGTTCCTGGACCGCGACGTCCCCGAGTTCGCCACCTGGCTCTCCTACCGCACCATCGACGTCTCCAGCTTCAAGGAGCTCGCCAAGCGCTGGTTCCCGCGGGTGTACTACAACATCCCCGCCAAGCACGGCGGCCACCGGGCGCTCGCGGACATCCGCGAGTCGATCCAGGAGCTGAAGTACTACCGCGAGGTCCTGCTGGTGGACGAGCCCGGCCCCACGACCGCGCAGGCCCAGACCGCCTCTCGCAGTCTCGAGCTGCGCGCAGAACCGGTCACCGCTCCTCCCGTGGCCCCGGGACCGCACCAGCCGTGGCTGGAGCGCGCCTCCCACCGCTCCTGGCTCGAGGGAGAGAGCGACGAGCTGCTCGAGTTCGGCTCCGCCTCCGCTCGCGAGGACGGCGGCTTCGCCTGGCTGGACGAGGTCGGCGCCCCCGACCTCACCCGGCCGTCGGAGCTGTGGATCACCTGTCGGATGACGCACAGCTTCGCCCTCGGACACCTGCTGGGCCGGCCGGGCCTCGGCCGCCTGGTCGATCACGGGGTGGACTCCCTGCGCGGCGTCTTCCACGACGACGAGCACGGCGGCTGGTTCGCCTCCGTCGCCGGCGGCGCCCCGGTCGACGACTCCAAGCAGGCCTATGCCCACGCCTTCGTGGTGCTCGCCGCCTCCTCGGCCCTGGCGGCCGGTCGGCCCGGCGCGAAGGAGCTGCTGGACGACGCGCTCGCCGTGCTCGATGAGAAGTTCTTCGAGCAGTCCGCGGGCATGAGCGTGGACACCTTCGACCGCGCCTTCGCCACCTGCGAGGAGTACCGCGGGATCAACGCGAACATGCATACCGTCGAAGCGCTGCTCGCAGCGGCCGACGTCACCGGCGAGCGCCGCTGGCTGGACCGCGCCGTCGGCATCGCGACCCGCGGAATCGACGAGTTCGCCCGAGCCAACGACTGGGCGCTGCCGGAGCACTTCGACACCGGCTGGAACCCGCTGCTGGACTTCAACCGGGATCAGCCCGCGCACCCGTTCCGTCCCTACGGGGCGACGATCGGGCACTGGATCGAGTGGGCGCGCCTGGTGCTGCACGCCCGCGCCGCGCTGATCGCGGCCGACGGCGAGGCGCCCGAGTGGATGCTGGAAGCGGCCACCGCTCTGATGGAGAAGTCGGCGGCCGCCTTCGGTGCCGACGGGAGCCCGGGCTGGGTCTACACGGTGGACTGGGATGGCGCCCCCGTCTCCACGGAGCGGATGCACTGGGTGGCCGCCGAGGCCGTCGGCGCCGCCGCGGTGATGCACCAGGTGACCGGGGAACGGATCTGGGCCGAGCGTTATGAGCAGTGGTGGGAGTACATCGCCACCGAGCTGATCGATGCCGAGGACGGGTCCTGGTTCCATGAGCTCGATGCCACCGGTGCGCCGCAGGGCGTGACCTGGCCGGGCAAGCCGGACATCTACCATGCCCTGCAGGCCACACTCATCCCCCGCCTGCCGGTGACGCCCGCGCTCGCCGCCGCGCTGCGCGACGGACTGCTGGACCACGACCTCTGAGAGGTCCGCGCCGGTCGGCTCAGCGGCTCTCGAGCCGGTCGACCGCGGATTCCATGCGCTGGACCTTGCCGTCGAGCTCACCGGTGCGGCCCGGTCGGATGTCGGCCTTCAGCACGAGGGAGACGCGGGAGCCGTAGCGGCCGGCCTCCGCCGTGGCGCGACGGACGACCTCCATCACCTCGTCCCATTCCCCCTCGATCTCGGTGAACATCGCCGAGGTGCGGGTGGGAAGGCCGGACTCGCGCACGATGCGCACCGCGGCGGCGACCGCGTCGTGCACGCTCGCCCCGTCGGAGCCCTCCGCGAGGTCTCGCGTGAGGACGGCGTCGGAGGGTTCACCAGTGGGCTGGACGGAGAAGGCGACGATCATGCCGCCAGTCTCCCCCTGCGCCGCGTACCGCGCAATGCGCAGGTCGCACGGTCGGCTGCACGGTCAGGGGTACGGACCGACGGACGGACCCGCGCGCACGGCCGGGGGCGAGCGACTTCAGTAGGATCGACCCGGCGGCCCGGACCCGGTCCGCACTCCCCATCGAACAGAGCGAGGACCATGACTGCGATCCGGATCGGCATCGTCGGCTACGGGAACCTGGGACGCGGCGTCGAGATCGCCACCTCCCTCCAGGACGACATGGAGCTGGTGGGCGTGTTCACGCGCCGCGATCCGGCCACCGTGAGCTCCGTGCACGCACAGACCCCCGTACTTCCTATGGCCGCGCTCGACGAGATGCAGGACGAGGTCGACGTGCTCGTGCTGTGCGGGGGGTCGAAGACCGACCTCCCCGAGCAGACCCCGCTGCTCGCCGAGCGATTCACGGTCGTGGACAGCTTCGACACGCATGCCCGGATCCCCGAGCACTTCGCGAACGTCGACGCCGCCGCCCGCGAGGCCGGCACCACGGCGCTCATCTCCACCGGGTGGGATCCGGGCCTGTTCTCGATCAACCGCGTCTACGGGGAGTCGATCCTCCCCGCCGGCTCCACCTACACGTTCTGGGGCCGCGGCCTGTCCCAGGGGCATTCCGATGCGCTGCGCCGGATCGACGGGGTCGCCGCCGCCGTCCAGTACACGATCCCCTCCCAGGAGGCGATCGACCGGGTGCGCGCCGGCGAGCGGCCCGAGCTGTCCAACCGGGACAAGCACACGCGCGAATGCTTCGTGGCGCTCGAGGACGGCGCCGACGCCGAGGCTGTGCGTCAGGAGATCGTGACGATGCCGCACTACTTCGAGCCCTTCGAGACGTCGGTGACCTTCCTCAGCGCCGAGGAGCTGGCGCAGGATCATCAGCGGATGCCTCACGGCGGCTTCGTGATCCGCTCCGCGGAGTCCTCCCCCGGCACCACGCAGACCATCGAGTACCGCCTGCAGGAGGACTCGAACCCGGAGTTCACCGCGAGCGTGGTGGTCGCCTACGCCCGGGCCGCAGCGCGGATGGCCGCTGCGGGTCAGCACGGCGCGCAGACGCCGTTCGATGTCGCCCCGGGTCTGCTGTCCCCGAAGTCCCCCGAGCAGCTGCGCGCCGAGCTGCTGTGAGCGACCGCTCCCCGCGGGCCCGCTGAGGTCCACGGGGAGCCGACCCGGCGCCGGCGCTCGATGCAAGGTGTCTCACACCCCCGGGGGCCGGTTCTGACTGGGATCTGCCCTGGCGAACCGGTATATTGTTCTCTCGTTGCGGGGTACGCCCCGCACATGGTGGTCGTAGCTCAGTTGGTAGAGCTCCTGGTTGTGGTCCAGGCGGTCGCGGGTTCAAATCCCGTCGATCACCCCTTTGTCCTGAGCCGCGTCATCGTTCACGAACGGTGACGCGGCTCAGTTCTTTCTGCGTGGGTCCGTGGATGGGATCGCTCGCCGTATCGGCTGGGGTCCGGTGTCGTGGGCGCCGGCGATCCTCGGCTGGACCGATGCTGTGCTCGTGGACGCTCGGTCCGGCGCAAGGCTCCTGGTCGAGGATCTCGAGGCGCGAACGGCGTCGCGGCCGCGCTCTGACAGGAAGCGGGCGCATCGCGCCGCGAGCACGGCACCCAGCGCCCGTCGAGGCGAAGCGTGGATACTGGGGCGAACACACCGGACGAAGGAGGACGTGGCCATGCAGCTGGAGAACAAGATCGTGATCGTCACCGGAGGTGCCTCGGGCATCGGCGGAGCGATCTCTCGGGTCCTCGTCCGTCGCGGCGCGAAGGTCGTCGCGGTCGACATCAATGCCGACGCAGGTGCTCTGCTCGAGGCCGAGCTCGGTGAGCAGGTGATCTTCCTCGACGGCGACGTCTCCCGCGAGGAGACCGCACAATCCGCCGTCAGCACCGCCATCGAGCGGTTCGGGGGACTGACAGGACTGGTCAACAACGCGCATGCCTCCCGTCAGGCGCCATTCCTCGAGACCACGCAGGAGATGTGGGACCTCTCCTTCTCGACCGGCTTCACCGCCACGCGGAACTTCATGCTCGCGGCCCATCCCCAGCTGGCGCGATCCGGCGGATCGATCGTGAACTTCGGCTCGGGAGCCGCACTGGACGGGCAGCCGACCCAAGCTGCGTACGCCGCCTCGAAGGAGGCGATCCGGGGACTCTCCCGGGTCGTCGCGAACGAGTGGGCGACAGAGGAGATCCGCGTGAACGTGGTGAGCCCGATGGCGCTGACCGCCGGGGTCGAGGCGTGGAGCAGGGCCGCTCCGGAGCTCTATCAGAAATCGCTCGCCAGCGTGCCGCTGGGCCGGTTCGGCGACCCGGAGACCGATGTGGCGCCGGTCGTCGCGTTCCTGCTCTCGGACGACTCGGCCTACATGACCGGTCAGACGCTGATGGCCGACGGGGGCGCGCACAAGCTGTACTGATCACGGCCGAGCGTCCTGCGGACGGTGCCGCCGGGACCGGAGGCGACCCGGGCCGGCCTCGAGGACTCGGCTCCATCACGCTCAGGTGGCACGCTCACGCGACCTGGGCTGCCGGGCCGTCAGCGAGCGGGCAGCCTGTCCGTGATCGCTGTGACGCCGCGCAGCAGGGCTGAGGCCCACCGCGCCTGAGTCGTCTTCTCGAGTTCCGCCACCTCGATGTCGATGCTGTGCTCGAGACCCAGATGGTCGAGCGTCGAGGCCGCCGCCTGCCGGCCCGAGACCGCCGCCTGCTCCATCGTGGGGATCTTCCACTTGCCCGGTACGGTGACCACCTCTCCGGCCAGGAACACGCCGGGCATCCTCGTGACCGGACCGATCTGAGGGTCCTCGGCGGAGCGCACGTAGATCTGGGCCCTGTCCACCCACCGCGTGCCGTCGGCGTGCTTGGGTCCGAATTCGGTGGTCTCCAGCTGCGCGTAGGACTCCCAGTCGCTCGTGAACTCGAGGTAGATCGGGTCCGACACGGCTCCGCGGACGATCTCGGCCCGCGCAGCCTCGTCGTCCATCCCGAGCTGGAAGAGGATCTCGTGCAGCGCCTCCTCCGGCGTGCAGTCCATGAACCTCTTGCCGTGGAGCGACCCCTGGTGGTGCGGTGAGCTGCACGTGGCCGAGAGGGTGTACGGGGCCTCGTCGGGGAAGCGGGTGTCGCGCCAGAAGCTTCCGTTGTGCTGCAGTTGGAAGACGATGTTCCATGGGGCGTCGAAGCACAGGTTGTAGGAGCGTCCGGCGAAGGGGGCCAGCACGTCGGGCAGCTCGGCCAGCGGGAACTGCGATCCGAAGGACCACTCGTCGCTGAACGGGCGTGCGCTGTCGATGAGGCCGACGCTCCACATCACCTCGTGCGGAACAGCCATCACCACGGCGTCGAAGAGCTGATCGTCCACTGCACCCACATCGGTCTGCACCTCGTACCGGTCTCCTCGGGGGACCAGGTTGGTCATCCGGGTCTCCTGGACGAAGCGCACCCCGCGCGAGGCGAGGATCTCGACCAGGGCGGCTATCGCGTGGGACGTCGGCCGGTTGAAGCAGTAGGACGTGGAGGTCTCACCGGGCGGGAGGTGCGGCGACTCGGTCATCGGCATGAACATCAGCACGAAGCTGTCCATGATGTCCACGGCCTTGCTGTGCATGCGGGCGCCGGTCAGGATCCCGAACCAGTTGACGATGAACTGCCGGGTCGCCGGACCGAAGCCATCGACGCCGATCACGTCGCCGGCCTGCTGGTGCGCCATCCGTTCGCGTTCGTCCTCGGACGCATTGACGTGGTGGAGGATCTTCTGGGCGAGGTGGATCATGTCGGGTATCGAGAGGTCGAACGTCTCGATCAGCTCGCGCACGGTCTCGGCGTCGAGGGGAGCCGTGCGATCGACGGCGACGCGCCTGCCGCTCGCGCGCTCGAAGAAGATGTACTCCGCGACCGGGTCGAGGTGGTCCAGGATGCCGGCGCGCGCGAAGACGTCGAACAGCGAGTAGTACGTCGAGGAGAGCGCCCGGATCGAATGCTCCTCGAAGCGCCCGGTCTCCGCGTTGAAGTCTCCGCGCATCTTGCCGCCGCACTCCGGCGCGGCCTCGATCACTGTGACGTCGACGTCGTCGTGCTCGCTCAGCTCGAATGCCGCGACAAGACCGGATATCCCGCCGCCGACGACGGCGACCTGCTGATGTGCCATGGTGAGCTCCCTCGTGGTGAGTGTTCCGCCGCGTTCTTCACCTCGGACGCTAGCAGAGCGGTCACCGCCCGGCTCCCACACGTCCGACGGGCCTTGCTGATGCTCCGCCCCTGGTCAAACCCGCCGTGGAGGTCTACCGTGAGCGGCCCACGGTGAAGCGGGAGGACGCCATGGCACAGCTGCCTGATCGTGCAGAGATCGTCGTCATCGGAGCCGGGGTGGTCGGCAGCGCCGCCGTCCATCATCTGGCGGAGCTGGGATGGCGCGACATCGTCCAGCTCGACAAGGGGCCGTTGCCGGATCCCGGCGGCTCGACCGGCCACGCCTCGAACTTCGTGTTCCCCGTCGACCACTCCAAGGAGATCACCGATCTCACGGTGGACTCGCTGCGGCAGTTCGCGGAGCTGGGGGTGCTGTCCGCCTGCGGCGGCGTCGAGGTGGCGCGCAGCCAGGAGCGCATGCAGGAGCTGACGCGCCGGATGAGCTCGGCGCGGGCCTGGGGCGTGGAGGCCCACCTGATCTCCCCCGCCGAGATCCAGCAGCTCGTGCCCTACTGCGACGCGAGCCTGCTGCGCGGCGGATTCCACACCCCCGCCGGGGCGATCGTCGATGCCCTGCGCGCCGGGGAGCTGATGCGGGAGCACGCCCAGCGGCTCGGAGCTCTGCGCACCTTCGCCGGGACCGAGGTGCTCGATCTCCGCGTCGAAGCGGGTCGCATCCGCACCGTGGTCACCGACCGCGGTGAGATCGAGACCGAGCGCGTGGTCATCGCCTGCGGGGTGTGGAGCCCCCGCGTCGCCGCCCTGGCCGGGGCGCGGATACCGCTGGCCGCTGCGGTGCACCAGATGGTCGACGTCGGCCCCATCCCCCAGCTCGCACGGACCACGGAGTGGATCAGCTTCCCGCTGCTGCGCGACATGGACTGCCTGATGTACGAGCGCCAGCGCGGGCCCGATCTGGAGATCGGCTCCTACGCCCACCGTCCGCTCCTGCACCTGCCGGACGAGATCCCGCCGGTCGGGGATCATCCCGGACAGGCCACCCCCACCAGCTTCCCCTTCACGGAGGAGGACTTCGCCCCGCAGTGGGAGCAGGCGAAGCAGATGTTCCCCGCGCTGCTCACCGACCCCGAGCCGCCACGGCGCGCCGCGATCAACGGCCTGCTCGCCCTCACCCCCGACGGCGGGGCCCTGGTGGGCGAGACGCCCGAGGTGGGCGGGCTGTGGTCCGCCGCGGCGGTGTGGATCAAGGAGGCCCCCGGGGTGGGCCGCATGCTCGCCGAGCTGCTCACCGACGGTGCCAGCGAGATCGACCACCACGGCGCAGACATCGCCCGCTTCATCCCGGCCCAGCGCAGCGCCGAGCATGTGCGGGCCCGCGCCACCGAGGGCTTCCCGAAGACCTACGGGATCACCCACCCGCGAGAGCAGTGGCTCTCCGACCGGCCGCTGCGCACCAGCCCGTTCCATCCCCGCACCGAGGCTCTCGGGGCGCAGTTCTTCGAGGCCGCCGGATGGGAGCGCCCGCAGTGGTACGAGTCCAACGCCGGGCTGCTCGAGGAGCTCGGCGACCGCATCCCCGCCCGCGAGGCCGAATGGGATCGTCGCTGGTGGTCGCCGATCATCGAGGCCGAGCATCTGGCGATGCGGAAGAGGGCGGCACTGATCGATCTGGGCGCCTTCGCGATCTTCGATGTCCGGGGCCCCGGGGCGCTGGAGATGCTCGAGCAGCTGGCCGTGGCCCGGATCGACGTCCCCGTGGGTCGTGTGGTCTACACCCCGCTGCTCACCCCGCGGGGCACCTTCCGCTCCGACCTGACGATCGTGCGCCGCGGTCCGGAGGACTTCCGCGTGATCACCGGCGGCGCGGAAGGAGGCCGTGACCTGGCCTGGCTGCGCGCCCATCTGCCCGGCGACGGCTCGGCCCAGCTGATGGAGGTCTCCTCGGCCGTCACCTCCCTCGGGCTGTGGGGCCCGCGGGCGCGGGAGGTGCTGGCCCGGGTGACCGACCATGACCTCTCGGACGCGGCGTTCGGCTTCGGTACCGCTCAGGACGTGCAGATCGGCTCCGTGCCCGCCTCGCTGCTGCGGATCTCCTACGTGGGCGAGCTCGGCTGGGAGATCCACGTCGCTGCCGAGCACGGGCTGCGCCTGTGGGACGTGCTCTGGGAGAGCGGCCGGGATCTCGGGCTGCTCGCGGCCGGGATCGGTGTGTACGGCACCACCGGGCGTCTCGAGAAGGGGTACCGATTGATGGGCGCCGAGCTCACCGGGGAGTACGACCCCGTGGAGGCGGACCTCGCGCTGCCGAAGGTCAAGGCCCACGACTTCATCGGCCGGGACGCCTATCTCGCCGCCCGGCGGGGCGACCCGGTGGCCCTGCTGTGCACGTTGGCGGTCGATGCGGGCGCGGAGCGCGGGATCGCCCGCTGCATGACCGGCGGTGAGCCGGTCCTGTCCCGGGAGGGCGCACCGCTGGTGGATGCGAAGGGCCGGCGTTCCGCCGTCACCTCCGCCGGGCCCGGACCGTCACTCGGCCGCTACCTGCTGATGGCGTACCTGCCGCCGCAGCATGCCGTCCCGGGCACCGCGCTCCAGGTCGAGTACCTCGGCCATCGCCATCCGGTCACAGTGCTGACGGCCGGCCGCACCCCCGCCTTCGACCCGCAGGACGCACGGATGAGGGGCTGAGCCCCGGGCCCGTCCTCGATCGCGGACGGGCCGGGTGAGGTCACCCGGTGACCTCGGCGCGATGACCGAGCCGGCGCGAGATCTCCTCGGCCGCGCGGACCAGTGCCTCGGCCACCCGGGGCAGCTCCTCTGCCGGGAGCCGGTAGGCGGGACCCGCCGCGGAGACCGCGGCGATGACCTCCCCCTCCGGGCCACGGATCGGGGCGGCCGCGGCGTTCAGCCCCTCCTCGAACTCCTCGATCGCCACGGCCCATCCTCGCTCACGGGCTTCGGCGAACTGTCGCTGCAGGTCCTCGGCGGAGGTGACGGTGGTGGCGGTGAAACGCTCCCGGGGCGCCTCGAGCAGGGGCTCCAGCGTGGTGGTGGGCAGATGCGCCATGAGCATCTTGCCGCTCGAGGTGGCATGCAGGACCGTCCGGTCCCCCACCCAGTTGTGCAGGGCGACGGTCCTGCGGCCCTGCGCCTGGTAGACATTGACGGCGCTCCCGTCCCGCAGCACCGCGACGTTGACCGTCTCCCCGAGCTCCTCGGCGAGCGCATCGCACACCGGTCCCGCCTGGGCGGTCAGGACCAGCCCGTTCCGGGTGGCCGCCGCGAGCCGCAGCACCCCCACTCCGAGACGCGACCTGCCTCCGTCCCCGTCGCGCTCCACCAGGTCGTACGCCTCCAGGGCGGTGAGCAGGCGGGACGCGGTGGAACCGTGCACCCCCAGCTCCCGGGCGATCTCCCCGACCCCGGCGGACCCTTCGCGCGCCAGGATCTCCATCACCTGCGCGGCCCGCTCCACCGACTGCACCGTCCCGTTCTCGACCATCCCTCATACTAACCACATCACCAGGTCTTTTGCGTACTACGCAGACCATTGCGTATAACGCGCATGGATGCGAGAGTGGGGTACGGACCGCCCAGGGAGGCCAACGATGACCGTGCACCAGGAACCCCGTGTTCTCCTCTACCCCCGCATCCGCAAGTCGCCGTTCTTCTACGCCTCGCGGCGTCACGGCGTGCAGATGTACAGCGTCTACAACCACACGTACCACCCCCGGCACTACGGCGACCCGGTCGCGGAGTACTGGGCGCTGCTGGAGGGCGTGACCCTCTGGGACGTCGGCGTCGAACGACAGATCGAGATCTCCGGCCCCGACGCCTTCGACTTCACCAACCTGCTCGTCACCCGCGACCTCTCCAAGTGCGCGGTCGGGCAGTGCAAGTACGTCTTCCTCACCGACCAGCACGGCGGGATCATCAACGATCCGGTCCTGCTGCGGCTGGAGGAGAACCGCTTCTGGCTCTCCCTCGCCGACAGCGATGTGCTGCTGTGGGCCCGCGGGGTCGCCAGCCACGCCGGGATGGATGTGCGGATCGAGGAGGTCGACGTCGGCCCCGTGCAGGTGCAGGGCCCGAGATCCTTCGCCGTGATGCGCGATCTGCTGGGCGAGGAGGTGGCGGATCTGCGCTACTACTACCTGCACGACTTCACGATCGACGGGATCGAGGTGACCGTCTCGCGCACCGGGTACACCGGCGAGATCGGCTACGAGATCTACGTCCACCACGCCTCCCGCGATGCCGAACGGCTGTGGGACCTCGTGCTCGAGGCCGGGGAGCCGCACGGTCTGCGGGTCATCGGCCCCTGCCATATCCGTCGCATCGAGGGCGGCATGCTCGCCCACGGCGCCGACATCACCGTGGGCACCAACCCCTTCGAGGTGGGCATGGGCTACGACTGGATGGTCGACCTCGAGCAGGAGGCGGACTTCATCGGCAAGGAGGCGCTGCGCCGCATCAAGGCGGAGGGGCCTGCCCGCAGGCTCGTCGGTCTCGAGCTCGGCGGCGAGCGCCTGGGCAGCTACAACGACGGCTCGATGATCGACGCCTTCCCCGTCCACCACGCAGGCGAGGTGGTCGGCGAGGTCACCTCCGCCTGCTACTCGCCCCGGCTGGAGAAGAACATCGCCCTCGCGCTGGTGCCGGCCGTGCTCTCGGAGATCGGGACCCGTTTCACGGTCGACGTCGGCGAGCGGCTGGTGGCGCAGCTGCCAGCGGGAACTGAGCCGGTCGACGAAGTGGTTGTGCCCAAACCGTTAATCGATCCCACCAAGGAGCAGCCCAAGGGAGATGTCGCGGCCCTCGGCGCGGGCGCCCCGGTCGCGAGCGGCGGTGCCGGGTCCTGAGATGACGAAGTCCCCGCACCCCGGCCCTGTGCCGCATGCCGCGGCGCAGGGCCGCGAGGTCCAGTTCGAGGTGATCCCGCTGCGCGGCATCATTGACGAGGTGAGCACGCACCTGCCCCCGGGGGCGAGGGTCACCGTGACCGCCTCCCCCGCCCTGGGCCTCCCAGCGACGCTCGAGGTGGCCGAGCAACTGGCACAGCGTGGTTTCCCCGCGATCCCGCACCTGGCCGCCCGCATGCTCCATGGCGCGGGCGAGGTGGAGGAGGTGCTGGCCCGCCTGACCGAGAAGGGAGTGCAGGAGGCGTTCGTCATCGCCGGCGACGCCCCGCACCCGGCCGGAGATCTCCCGGGTGCCCTCGAGCTGCTCGAGGCCATCGGTGCGAGCGGGTCCGGGATCACGGCGGGGGTCGGCGTGCACCCCGAGGGGCATCCCTTCGTCGAGGAGTCGGAGGCGATGCGGCTGCTGCGGGCGAAGGCGGAGCACGCCTCCTACGCGGTCACCCAGATGTGCTTCGAGGCCGCCCCGCTGCTGGCCTGGGTCCGTCGGCTGCGAGAGGGCGGCATCTCCCTGCCGGTGCGTCCCGGGATCGCGGTCCCCGCCGGCACCGCCCGCCTGCTGCGGATCGGCACCAGGATCGGGGTGGGCCGCTCGCTGCGCATGCTCAGCGGCGAGGATGCCGGCATGCGACGCCTGCTGGGTCCGGGACACTGGTCACCGGGCCCCCTGCTCGATGAGCTGGAGAGGGCACGTGCCGCGCGGCCCGAGCTGAGTCTGCACGGCCCTCACCTCTTTACCTTCAACGCTGTGCGGGTGGCGCGCGAGTGCGCCGCAGGACTCTGACCTGCTGGTCCAGG
>JAKDNE010000327.1 GCA_030451965.1 Brachybacterium sp.
TCGCCCGGCAGCGCACGTCGCGGTGCTGGGAGGAGCTCAGTCGGTCAGACGCAGCCTGAGCGCCCGCGGTCCCCGAGCGGCCCAGGAGCGGGACGGCGACCGGTCGTGGAGGTCAGAGCGGCCAAGCAGGGTTGACGTCCGGTGTCTTGCCCTTCTTCGTCAGCCACTCGTTCATCCCCTCGGCCCAGCGCCGATGCCAGCCCGTCTGCTCCCGGTGCAGCTCCTCGAGCGAGGAGGCGGCGACCTTCGGGTACTTGGCGGCGATCGCGCGCACCACGTCCAAGGTGGCGGAGACATCGACATCGGCGGTGTGGAGGCGGCCGTCCTGCTCGATGCCGAAATGCGCGAGCACATCGGTGAGGGTGCGCTTGCCCTTGCGATACCGATCCACCCCGCGATCGATCACCAGCCCGTCGATGACCGGGGCGATGTCGTGACCGAGGCGCTGAGCGAGGGTGGGCAGGCCCAGCCGGGTCAGCTCGTTCTCCAGGATCGCGAGGTCGAAGCTGATGTTGAAGGCGACCAGCGGGATGTCCCTGGCCAGCGCGTCCGCGATCATGGTGGCGACCTCGTCGAGGGCGTCGGCGGCCTTCATCCCGTGCGCCCGGGCGTGCTCAGTGCTGATCCCGTGCACCCGCTGCGCCGGCTCGGGGATGTCCATCTCCGGATCGATCAGCCAGGTCGCGACGGTCTCGTTCTCCCGCCCCGGTCCCACCGAGTGCACCAGGGCGACGGTGACGATCCGGTCGCCGGCGACATTCGTGCCGGTGGTCTCGGTGTCGAAACCGAGCAGGGGGGAATCGATCCAGGACGGGGTGCGCGCGCTCATGCGCTCAGCCTAGACGCGAGGGCCGACGGACCGCGCCGGGGACCCGGCGATGTGGACGCGGGCCCGTCGGGGAGGAATGATCACCTCCACGTCCCCGGTCTCCGGGGCGACGGCACGATCCAGAGGAGAGCCCATGCCCGCACCGTCCCTGTACCTCCACCTGCCCGGCACGGCCGCCGAGGCCCTCGGGTTCTACCGCGGCGTGTTCGGCGGCACCGTCGAGCAGCACACCTTCGCCCAGTTCGGGCGGACCGACGGCCCCGGTGCCGCGATCGCCCACGGGGTGCTCAGCGGCGCCGTGGACCTGTTCGTCACCGACACCGGCGACGAGGAGGAGCCGTTCGTCGCCCGCGGGCTCATGCTCGCCCTGCTGGGCACCGCGGAGCCGACGACGCTGCGCACCTGGTTCGCGGGCCTCGCCGAGGGCGGCGAGGTGGTCGACGAGCTGCAGCGACGCCCCTGGGGCGCCTCCGACGGACAGGTCCGGGACCGCTACGGCGTGCTGTGGCTGATCGGCTACCAGCACGGCACCGATGTGGCGGAACAGGCTGCGAGCACCGAAGGCTGAGCACGTCGCCGCCGCGGGCCCGCTCATCCCCTGCCGCTTCCCTGCTCCCGCTCAGTGCGAGCTGTAGTTCGGGGCCTCCATGATCGCGGCCATGTCGTGCGGGTGGGACTCCTTGAGCCCGGCGGCGGTGATCCGCACGAACTTCCCCTGCTCCTTGAGCTCGGGCACCGTGTTCGCCCCGACGTAGAACATCGACTGGTGCAGGCCACCGGTCAGCTGGTGGACGACGGAGCCGAGCTGGCCCTTGTAGGAGACGCGGCCCTCGATGCCCTCGGGCACGATCTTGTCGTCGCTGGGGACGTCCGCCTGGAAGTAGCGGTCCTTGGAGAAGGACTTCTTGCCGCGGGAGGACATCGCGCCGAGGGAGCCCATGCCGCGGTAGGCCTTGTACTGCTTGCCGCCCACCAGCACCACCTCGCCCGGGGACTCCTCGGTGCCGGCCAGCAGCGAGCCCACCATCACGGCGTCGGCCCCGGCGACCAGCGCCTTGGCGATGTCACCGGAGTACTGCAGGCCGCCGTCGCCGATCAGCGGCACCCCGGCGGGGCCACAGGCCTTGGAGGCCTCGTAGATCGCGGTGATCTGCGGGACGCCGACGCCGGCGACCACGCGCGTGGTGCAGATCGAGCCCGGCCCGACGCCGACCTTCACGGCGTCGGCGCCGGCATCCACCAGGGCCTGCGCGCCGGCCCGGGTGGCGACGTTGCCGCCGATCACCTGGACGCCCTCGAAGTACGGATCGTCCTTGATGGCGCGGATCATCTCCAGCGCGAGGCGGGCGTGGCCGTTGGCGGTGTCGACCACCAGCACGTCCACCCCGGCCTCCCGCAGGGCTGCGGCCCGCTCGAGGGAGTCGCCGAAGAAGCCCACGCCCGCACCGACCAGCAGGCGGCCCTGGCCGTCCTTGGACGCGTCGGGGAACTGCTCGGACTTGACGAAGTCCTTGACGGTGATGAGTCCGGTGAGACGGCCGTCGTCGTCGATCAGCGGAAGGCGCTCGCGCTTGTTCTTCCGGAGCATCGCGGTGGCCTGCTCGGAGGTGACATCGTCGGGGGCGGTGAACAGGTCCGTGGTCATGACGTCGCCGACCTTCGTGCTCGCCCACTCCGCGACCGGGATGAAACGCAGGTCGCGGTTGGTGCAGATGCCCAGCAGTCGGTCGTCGGTGCCCACCACGGGCAGGCCGGAGACGCGGAACTGCCCGCAGACGGAGTCGAAATCTTCGAGCGTGGCGTCGGGGCCGATGGTGACGGGGTTGGTGATGCGGCCGGTCTGGGTGCGCTTGACCAGGTCCACCTGGTGGGCCTGGTCCTCGATGGAGAGGTTGCGGTGGAGGATGCCGATACCGCCGTGCCGGGCCATCGCGATCGCCATCCGCGATTCCGTGACGGTGTCCATCGCCGCGCTCGCCAGCGGGATCTTCAGGGAGATCTCCCGGGTGAGGCGGCTGGAG
The DNA here is from genome assembly GCA_030451965.1 of Brachybacterium sp. GTDB lineage: Bacteria > Actinomycetota > Actinomycetes > Actinomycetales > Dermabacteraceae > Brachybacterium. Next base: position 2,851 of record JAKDNE010000327.1, read on the forward strand.
GTGTCTGCCTCCGAGGGGATCACGTCGGTCTCCCCCGGCAGCAGCAGCACGTCGTCGTAGGTGAGTCCGATGAAACCGAAGGGATCCGCGCTCGTCATGGATCGATGGTAGCGGCGCGCGCGCCTCGCGTGCTGTCTCGCCCACCACAGCGCGGTGCATATCCGCGGTCATTGACCTGCATCGATGGATGTGGTGGGCAGGGTCACCCCACAGCGGCCGACGCATGAGCGCCGGATCACCCGCCGCGGGTGCCGGGGACGTCGGAGATGACCGCGGCCAGGTGTCCCGGGCGCCGCGGTGCTGTGAGGTCGTGCGCGGCCGCTGGATAGTTCACGGGATGGTCGCCCCATCACCACTCGACGGCCTAGAGTGGCCGCGGCCCTGTCCTGGGCTCCCGGAGAGTCCACGGACTCCCCGGCGCCCCCTCCTCCTCACCCCCCGGGAACTCGCCGCGGCCGGGCACGGCCCCCCAGACGCCCCCCGCCGTCCCCGTG
>JAKDNE010000027.1 GCA_030451965.1 Brachybacterium sp.
CGACGGTCGTGCTCATCAGCCCGCCCTCCGCACCGGCTGCAGCAGACGCATCGGGCTCACGCCGGCAGGGCTGCTCGCAGGAGTCTGCGGTGCCTCCGTGATCTTGCCGGTCACCTGCGGCAGCAGCACCTGGGTCGTGCGGTGCCCGGCGATCCCTCGCCCCTCGGCGGTGATCTCGAGGCGGCGTCGGCGCAGTCGTCCCGAGCCCTGCCCGAGCCCGGTCCAGCCCTGGGTGGTGGCTCGCAGCGTGAGGTCGGCGCGGCCGGGCGGTCCGGCGGCGAGGACCAGGGTGTCGGCGGTGCGGGCCCGGCCCAGCAGGCTGCGCCAGAGCGCGGGGGCGAGGTCGAGCTCGGGGCCGAGCACGAGCACTCCCACTCCGTCGGCCAGGGCGGAGAGCACCTGGGGGCGCTGGTCCCCATCGGCCGAGGCGAGGGCGAGACGGCAGGGGTCCAGCCCGGCGTCCAGGGCGGAGCGCAGACCCAGATCGGGCATCCCGGCGATCGCGCACCAGGAGTCCTCCCCCGCCGCGGCGACCGCGAGGGAGAGCAGCAGGGAGGTGCACGCGGCGCCCTCGAGCGCCACCGAGCTGCCGGCCCGCAGGCTGCCGCGCGGGAACAGCGCCGCCAGCGGCCCCGGCACCGGCAGGCGGGTGCCGAGCCCGTCATCGGCGGTATCGTCGACGGACTGCGGTGACGACCGCAGGGCGGTGCGGTCGATCCGGCCGCCCCAGCGAGCGGCGGAGCGCTCGGCCGCACCCAGGGCGGCCCGGGCCCGGGACAGGCGCTGCTCGTGCTCCTCCGTCGCCTGCACGGCTGTGCTCATCACGCGTCCTCCTCCCGCTCCTCGCCATCCCTCTCGCACAGGTGTTCGAACAGGGGTTCGAACTGTACGCCCCGCGCAGGCCCGGCTCAAGAGTTCCAGGCTGTGGCTTCGAACATGCGTACGAAGTCTCTGGGAGGGGTGTGACAGTCGTGGAGGGCGATCACCGAACGGATGAGGCAGGATTGCCCGATGGATCTTGAGCGATGCGTCTTCCATGCACGGACGGGCCAGAACTCGACGAGCGATGAGCTGCGTTCCCTGAGCGCGCTCGAGCGCTCCGACCCGCGGGCCTTCGCCCTCGCGATCGCCAAGTACGACGACACCCCGGAACGGCGCCGCCTGCGCGATACGTGGATCCCTGTCCTCGAGGCGCGATGGACGGAGGCGGTCTTCTTCTCACCCGTCCGACCCCACGCGATCTGGAGGGCGTGGCGGGACATCGCCGGGGTCGAACTGCCCTCGCAGGAGTTCTGGGTGATCCCCGTCGAGGCGGTGGGCCCCGCAGTCGTCTTCGATCGACATCTGAGCAGGACCGGAGACCCGATCGACGCTGAAGAGGTCGGGAGGCTCGACCCCCGCACCTATCGATCAGCCGCGGAGACGACAGTGAGGAACGAGGAGTGGATCGCTCAGCTGGCGGCCACAGGCAAGCGCGGGGCGTGGTTCAACGGCACTCCGCACGTGCTGACAAGTGGCCCGGTCCCGCTCACCTCTGCCGTGGTGATCGACTGGGCCGCACCGTGAGCGGCGCACCGAGCGGTGCCTTCTGACCTCGTCGAGGTGCGGCTGGCCTGCTGACGCACTGCTGCGCTCCCCGGCCCGACGGTCGGACACTGCGAACACCGGCGATGACTACCATCGACATGGTGTCCTCAATGCGTTCGGTCCGAAACACGCAGCTCGGCCGCGTCCTCGCGGAGCTCTCCGACACCGAGATCGCAGCACTGCTGGCCGACGGGGAGCCGCTCGGCATCGGAATCGGCGGTTCGACCGCGAGAGTTCAGCTCGACGGTGAGCTCGTGTTCGTCAAGCAGATACCGTTGACCCCGGTGGAGAGAGCCGACGTGCGATCCACTGCCCACCGCTCCGGACTGCCGATGGCATGCCACTACGGGATCGGGAGCCCCGGTTTCGGCGCGGGCCGAGAGCTCGCAGCCCACGAGCTGACCTCGCGATGGGTGCATGACGAAGAGAGCGACATCTTTCCGCTCCTGCTCCATTCGCGGCCCCTGGATCGCCCATGCCGTACCGACACCTCAGAGTTCGAGGGCTTGACCCCGCAGCAGCAGTGGGGCGAGGGCTGGCCACGCGTGGTGCAGAGGGTGGATGCACTGCGTGACGCCGAGTCGAGCATGACCCTGTTCCTGGAGTACCTGCCGGAGACGCTGGGGGCTTGGCTGCGCAGGCAGTTCGCCGCAGGCGCCCACACCGGCGGCGCCGCTTTCGCCGACGCTCTGGAGCAGATCATCGATGCGAGCGTTTGGATGCGTGCACACGGGCTGCGCCACCTGGACCTTCATCCTGGGAACATCCTCGTGGACCGAGAGCGGCTGCTCTTCACCGATTTCGGGCTGACGATGCATGAGAGCTTCGACCTCGATCGCGAAGAGCGCGCCTTCTTCGACCTCCATGCCGAGTACGACCACGACACCGGGGTGACCAGCCTGCTGCACTGGACCCTCGCCGAGCTCGGCGCCGGCAACCGTGCCCGGCGCACAGCTCTGGTGAACTCGACCGCGAAGTACGGCATGAGCGAGGAGCTCGAGCGGCTCTGCGCTCCTCTGGAAGGCGCTGCGCACCTGGTGGTCGAGCACGCGCAGACAGCCGCGGTGATCACGGAGATGTTCGAGCTGCTGATCAGGGATGCTTCCGCGACGTCGTACGACATGATCACCGCCGAGCGGGAGCGCGGGGCAGAGCCCTCCGGGCAGTGACGAACGCTCCTCTGCCCGATCAGAACGGCGGGGGCGGTGGATTCTTCCGCCGCTCGAGGGCGCGCCGTCGCGCTTCGAGCCGTGCCTGGTAGCGGGTCCAGGAGTCCAAGAGCGTCTCGGTCATGTGCGGGGTGGCGAGGTCCTCGTTGTCGCGGACGATCACGGTCACCCGTTCCCGGATCGTCCAGGCGGTCCGTCCCGGCAGCCCGGGAGTGCGCGGCAGGCGGGCCGGGTCGAGCAGGCCGGCGGTCTTCGTGCGGTGATGCTGCCAGCACAGGAGGTGCAAGTTCTCGATCTCGGTGAGGCCGCCATGCTCCGGGTCCCCGTGGTCGTACTCCTCGATATGGTCCGCCTCGGAGGCCCAGGAGGTGGGGCGGGTGCAACCGGGGACCGCGCAGGTGGTGTTGCGCAGGCGCAGGTGCTCGAGCATGGCGCGGGTCGGGGTGTAGCGCGTCGCGGACAGTGGCAGGAAGGTGCCACTGCACGGATCGGTGAGCACGCGGTGCCAGGTCTCGCTCGCTCCGGCGAGCTCACGCGCCATCGAGGCGGGGATCGGGATCGTGCCCTCCAGCATGCCGGGCTCCTGGGAGCTGCCGAGCAACGTCAGGACGGGCACGGTGACGTTGAGACGGAAACGGGGCTGCGGCACCAGGACTCCATCGGTGTCGAAGGCCGCGCCGCCCAGCAGGTCGTACTGGAGCAGAGTGAGGGAGGCAGGGGTCGCGGTCTCGGCGACGGTGCCCCGCGGATCCAGCGGGGGCGTCTCCCCTGCTTCGAAGGCGTGGCGCTGGGCGGCCTGGATCGCGCGGGCGGCGGAGTCCAGCCGCTGGGCGAGGGCGAGGATCTCCGGGGCCGGGCCGGTCACCCGCAGGCAGCCGATCCCGTCGTCCCGGGTGGGCAGCAGCTCCACACGGCGCCGGCCCTCAGGGGTCAGGTGGGCGGGGGTCTCCTGCTGGGACTCCAGGCGACCGAGCAGTCGGGAGAGGCGATGGTGGAACTGCTCTGTGGTCGACGTGGCCGGCCAGCAGGAGGCGGCGGCGTCCACGACGGTCATCTGGCGCGGGGTGAGATGTCGGGTGCGGCGCAGGATGCGGTCGAACCAGGCGGCGGGGAACTCTCCGCACTCCAATCGGGGCAGGGTGAGGGGCAGCTGGGTGACCGCGACGTGGGCGTCGCGGAGGATGCGGTCCGCGACGGTGCGGGTGCAGCGCAGGGCGAGTGCCGCCGAGAGGAGCTCCGCCTCGGCGGTATCCACGTCGTAGTCCTCGCTCTCCGGGTCGTGGAACGACGGGGCGAGCGCTGTGAAGCGCGCCGCGAGATGCCGGCTCTCCTGGATCGAGGCGGCATGGACGGGCCGCAGATGCGGCGGGAGGACAGGAGCAGCAGGGGTCGGCTCCGGGAGGACGTCGACCGAGGGGTCCCCTCTCTCGACGGATGTCGATCCGACGGCTCCGGAGAGTTCCGATTCGGCTGAGCCTTCGCCGGCCACGTCCTCATCGAACGGTACGTTCACGCCGTCGCGAAGATCACCCATTGTGCACACCTCCTCCCGGAAATGGTCGACGAACTCTCGCGAGAGAATTCACAGACCCTCGACAGATCGAAACATTGTCCTCCCTCAACTTTATCGAGGCATTGCGCCGGCGCAAGACCCCACGGGGAATCTGTGGACAATGTGGATAAGTGGGCGGCGCGGAGGAAGGATTCCCCCGAATTTTGTGGATAAGCGATCTCGGTGGAGGAACGGTCGGGCCGCTCATGGTGGATAAGTGCGCACTGTGGAGGATCGGTCACCCCGAGTACTGCGGATGAGTGGGCCCTGCCGAGGAGTGATGCGGCACCGTCAGAGCGTGCCGCGCGCGCTTCGATGGCCTGAAGGGCCCAAGGGTGATTCTGATGGGTGCTACGGAAAGCACTGCCGAGAATTCACTGAGGTGAATAGCGGAACAGCAAAGGTCCTCCGTCGTCGTCGGAACCGCGGGGACGGTAACACAGCTCAGGACCTCCCGAGAATCAATGCCGAGAATCGGAATACGGCACATAAAGCACTATCGTCGAACCATGCCGAAGAATGCACGCACCCGCCGCCGCCCCTCGCTCGGGAAGCTGTTCGCCGCCCCGTATGTCACCGCGGCCGCGACGCTGTCCGCATCCTCCGCGATGCGCATACTCGCGCTCCTCACCACCGTGAACGCACTCGGCAACGGGCTCTTCGCCACGATCAGCGTGCTGTTCTTCACCCAGCACCTCGGCTTCTCCATCGGCTTCGTCTCCGCCGTGCTCGTCGCCGCGACCGTGCTCGCGATCGGCGGCGATCTCGTCAGCGGCAGGTTCTCCGACGCATCGAGCCCGAAGCCCGTGCTCCTGGCCGGCCTCATCCTGTCCGCCGTCGCCACCGCCCTGCTGCTGGTCGTCCGAGATCAGGTGAGCTTCGTCCTCGTGCTGTGCCTGATCAGCCTCGGGCAGGGGATGTGCATGTCCTCGAACACCACCCTGATCCGGCGGGTGGCGCGAGAGAATCCAGCACTCGCCCGCGCCTCGCTGAGGTCCCTGCTGACCCTCGGCATCTCCGCCGGTGCTCTGCTGGCCGGGCTGGTGCTGGCCAGCGGCAGCACGACGGCGTTCCGGATCGCGATCCTCGGCGATACGGTCACCTTCGTCATCGCGGCCGGGCTGCTGCTGCGTATCGCGGTGCCACCGGCGCCGGAGGGCGCGGCAGGGCGGCCGCGCCCAGTCCTGCCTGACCGGCGGTTCGCCGTGTTCTCGCTCGCCAACGGCGTGATCGGCATCTACCTGCACGCGCTGTCCTTCGCGCTCCCCCTGTGGACGGTGATCCATCATCCGGAGCTGACCTGGGTCGTCGGACTCTTGGTCGCGCTCAATGCCCTGCTCACCGCCACCTTCCAAGTGCCGGCCAGTGCCAGGATCACGAGCATCCACGCAGCGAGCCGGCGCCTGGTGATCGGCGCCGCCTGCCTCGCGGTGTCCTACCTCTTCTTCCTCTCCGGCTGGTCGGACTCACCGACCCTTCTCGTGCTCGCGCTGGGCGTCTTCCTGGTCGCTCACACCACCGGGGAGGTGCTGTACAGCGCCGGCACGATGGAGCTGCTGTTCCGGCTCGCACCGGCGCAGCAGCAGGGGCAGTACGGCGCGTTCTACGGGATCAGCAACGGGCTGATGTCCTCCGCCGCGCCGGCGGTGCTCGGCGCGGCGATCGCACTCAACGGCGGGTGGGGATGGTGGGGACTGTCTGCGGCGACGTTCCTGCTGGCGCTGCTGATCCGAGCGGTCAGCCATGGAGCGGAGGCCGACGGTGTGACAGAGTCTCCAGCACGACCTTGAACCACCCGCCCCGCCTGTCGGAGGAGACCCATGCGCGCGCTGATGCTGCACGAGAAGAACCGGATGTCCATCGAGGAGGTCGAGCCGGTCGGCTCCCCCGGCCCCGGTCAGGTGAGGATCACGATGCACACCGTCGGCATCTGCGCCTCGGACGTGCACTACTGGACCGATGGCAAGATCGGCCCGTTCGTGGTGAAGGCGCCGATGATCCTCGGGCACGAGGGCGCAGGCACCGTCGCAGAGGTCGGCGAGGGCGTCACCCACCTGGCCGTCGGCGACCGCGTCGCGATGGAGCCCGGTGTCCCCGATCCCAGCTCCCGCGCGGTGCTCGAGGGCAACTACAACGTGGATCCCGGCGTGCAGTTCTGGGCCACCCCGCCCGTGCACGGCTGCCTCGCCGACGAGGTCATCCACTCCGCTGCGTTCACCTTCCCGCTCCCCGACAGCCTCAGCTTCGCCGAGGGGGCGCTCATCGAGCCGTTCTCCGTCGGAATGTTCGCCGCCACCAAGGCGAACCTCGCGCCCGGTGACGTGGCGGCCGTGGTCGGCTCCGGCACGATCGGCATCATGACCGCGCTCGCCGCCCGCGCCGGTGGCGCCGGCACCGTCTACATCAGCGATGTGCTGCCGGAGAAGCTCGCGCTGCTCGATGGGCTCGAGGGCATCGTTCCGGTGGATGCCACGAAGGAGGACCTCGGCGCACGGGTGCGCGCGGAGACCGGCGGCTGGGGCCCGCAGGTGGTGTTTGAGGCGACTGGCGCCGCGCCCGCGTACACGAAGCTCTGGGAGATGCCCGCCCCCGGCGGTCGCATCGTCCTGGTGGGCATGCCGGTGGATCCGGTGCCCTTCGACATCGCCACCGCCCAGAGCCGCGGCATCTCGCTGGAGACGGTGTTCCGCTACGCGAACGTCTACCAGAAGGCCATCGACCTGGCCGCGACCGACGCGATCGACCTCAGCCGCTTCGTCTCGGAGACCTTCACCTTCGACGACTCCGAGAAGGCGTTCGAGCGGTTCCTCGAGGGGCGGCCGACGGATGTGAAGCTGCAGATCACGCTGTGAAAACGGGTAAGCACGGAGTGGGTGCCTGACGACGGTCCCAGCCGACCCAAGAGGGTCTCTCAGGGGGTGCTGGCGTGCCCGTCCCGCCCCGTGCCGCGGCCGTGAATCGGGGTCGCTTGCGGGGCCTCCTGCGGTGTGGATAAGTGCGTTCGGATGCGCGGATGTGTGCCACGATGGCTATCCGGATGGCTATCCAGATGGCCGACCGGGGCCGTCCGGATAGCCATCTGCGAAGGAGGCGGACAGATGTCGAAGAGCGCGCATCGCCGGGAGTACGGGAGCGGCTCCATCTACCAGCGCGCCGACGGGAAGTGGATCGGCTCCTTCCCCGCTGGGCACACCAGGAGCGGCAAGCGCCGCCGTCTCACAGTGGTCGCCGGCACGGAGCAGCAGGCGCGCTCACGGATGCGGTCGAAGATGCGCGAGGTCGCGGCCGGCAAGACACCTGGTGATCCGATCACTGTCGCGGGGTGGTCGAAGACCTACCTTGCCGAACATGCACTGCGACACCGCCGCAGCACGACGAGCAACGTCGAATGGGCCATGGGCTACATCGTCGAGGTGATCGGCGACGTGAAGTTGGCCAAGCTGCGTCCCGCTGACATCCGGCGCGTCCACGAGCACGGAGCGAAGAAGGGTCTTGCCCCCTCAAGCGTGCTGCGGCTGCACGACCGGTTGAAGGCGATGCTGAAAGCAGCAGTGCTGGAGGGACTGGAGATCCCGCCAGCGGCCATGGCCGTGCAAGGGCTGCCGGTGCCGGCGAACGACCGGATCGCCATACCGAAAGACACGGTGATGAGCATCCTCGAGGCATCCAAGCTTGAGTCGCAGGATGCGCGGGCCATCGTCCTCCTCGGATTTCTAGCTGGTCTCCGACGAGGCGAGATGTCAGGGCTGACCTGGGACAGGGTCGACTTGGAGCGCGGAATCCTCGTCATCGACCGGCAGATGACCAGGTTCGGATGGTCGCATGGCTGCTTTGAGGCCTGTGGCAGGACGCCGCGGTCATGTCCGCAACGGCAGGTCGAGGCGCCGACGCAGCTCGGGTACGAGCTGATCCCCAGAAGCTCTCTCGTGCTGGGCCCCGTGAAAACGGCTCGCGGACGACGAGAGGTGCCGATCGTTGACGAACTGGCTGATCACCTGCGGACGATGCAGCTGGCCAACCGACCGTCGAGTTGGGCCGGTGTTCCGCGGTTCGTCTTGCTGACCGCGATCGGCGGCCCCATGGGTCAACACAGTCTCGACGTCCTCTGGAAGCAGGTCCTCCAACGCGCGGGGACCAAGCATCCTTCGGGACGGAGCTGGAACACCCACGAGATGCGACACACGTTCGTCACCGAGCTGATGCGCGCGCAGACCCACTCCAGCGTGATTGAGACGATGGTCGGTCACGCCGAGGAACGATCCACGCGCGGATACATCCACCCGTCGTCGGTCGATGCACGCTACGCCGCCGACCAGGTGGCCCGCGGTCTCTCCGAGAAGTGACGGTTCACGTCCGTCGGATCTGATTCCTCCATCGGCGCGTCCTGCGAGAGTGGTCACTCGCCCACTGGATCGAGCATGACGACGCCATCAAAGATCAATGACTCGCCCCGTGCTGTCGTGATGCTGGAGCCTCAGCAGGTCTACTCCATCGACGAGGCGGCAGAGTTCCTGCGCATGGGCCGGACGACCGTCTACGCGCTGATGCGGACGACGGAACCGTTCGACTACCTGCCGAGCGTCAAGCCGCACGAAGGAGGACGGCGCCGAGTGATCCGTCGCCAGGCTCTCGACGACTGGCTGGAGCGTCACGAAGAGCAGTAGGACCGATCTCGCTTCGCAGCGGCCGCATAGCGCCGTCCTGCCGGAGCCGCGATGCGCCCACTCCCCCACCGTCCGGAGCTACCGGACCCGGAGGAGAGGGAATCACCATGGCCAACCTTGCCGAGTACGCAGACCCCCAACTGTTGGAGGATCCGCGCACCGTCCTACTGGTCCTTCGGGCCGCCGAGTTCAGCGACGACGCCGAGACTCTCGACGGCCTCGCCCGCTCCGGTGTCACGTCCGAGGTGCTGCGGAAGATCGCCCATAACCCCGCCGCCGCTGAGCACACCCTGGAGCATCTGGTCGACCTCGACCAGCGGTGGATGACGTACCCAGTCACCCGCCGTACCGACGTGTCAGAGGGCTTCATCGACCGCATCGCACGGCGGCTGACGGACCGCATCGCGATCTTCCATGCCTCGTCCGCTCCCCGGGCCAGCGACGAGACCCTGCGCTACCTCGCCGGGCACCCCAGCGCCCCGCCGGCCACCGCTGAGCAGGTCGCTGAACGGCTCGGGACGGCGGCCGTGGCGGCCGCGTGACGGCCTCGTTCCGCCCGCGAGATCACCGAACGGGAAGGGCACCGATGCTCATGCGCACCTACACCCGCACCTACCGTGGCGTGATCACCGAGACCTTCGTCCTCGGCCCGGCCGACCTGACCGATCAGGCGCGGCAGTTGCTCGATGACCTCGACGCGGGCGCGACGACCCTGACCGGGGGTGCGGACGAGTTCCTGTGCCGGTTCGACGTCGACCACGAGGGGATCACGCACCTGGACGATCGCGGCCTCAGCATCGCCCGCACGAGTTGACCGCCAGACTTCCCAGAACAGAACAAGACCCCGGGAGAATTCCTCCCGGGGTCTTGTACACACCCTGCGATGGCCCCATCCGCCAACGGCACCCATGATTCTACCGGAAAGCCCTCTTCTTGCATCATAACTGCAGGCCATAGGGGAATCGAATGTCACGCGACGGTGATCATCCGCCCACTATGAAGTGCAAGCGCACCCGCAGTGGAAGGCCTCCGAATGCCTGCTCTTATCGAAGCCGTCACCACCAAGGATCTGCTGTCGATTCGCGACCTCCTGGCGAGTGAAGCGGAAGATCGTCTCCGAAATACATCACCGGGGTTGGTCGCCAGCTGCACGATGGTGTGCCTGATGTGGTCGATGGTGCTGACCTCGACCAGCCTGGGAGTCGAGGACGCCGAGAGCATCGCCCAGTGCACGCTCGTCGACACGCTCGTGCTGCTGGAGGATGCCTGACCGGCCTGTGACAGCATCGGTGCGCCCACTTGGCATCGAGAATGGACGCAACCGAGCAGGAGAGCAGGACGCAGGCATGGCGCTGACGCACTACGAGGTCCTGGGCGTAGATCAAAACGCCACGCGAGCCGAGATCATCTCCGCCTTCCGCGCCCAGATGCGGGCCCTGCATGCCGACGCCGGTGGCGATGACGAGCTCGCCAAGAACGTCAGCTCCGCCTACAACGTCCTGTCCAACGAGTCCAAGCGCGCCGCCTACGACCGCACCCTGTCCCAGCGACAGCCCTCGAGGCCTGGACCCCCGACCGCTCCCAGCAATCCCCGACAGCCGGCTGGTGCCACGCGGGACCGAGTCTTCACCGCGGACCAGGGCAGCCCTGCGTTCTCGATGATGAGCGCGGACCCGGCGGCGTGGTCCTGGCACGTGCCCGCCGGCGACGACCAGGACGCTGCAGAGTCCGCCGGTACGGGATCACGGTCCGCTGTCCGCACCGTGGTGACGATCCTGGCCTTCGTCGCCTGGGCCGGCGCGGGGGCCGCGGCCGCCTCGACTCTCGGACTGCCCCTGGCCCGCATCGGCGCCCTGTCCGTGCCCGTGGCCCTCCTCGTGGGGGTCGGTGTCCACCTGCTCTGGTCGATCCTCATGATCACGCGGGCGGTGATGCACCGGTGGGGGCTCGTCCTTTCGCTGCTGCTCGCCCTCGTCGCAGCCGGGGTGATCTACCTCGACGCCGGCACCCCGCTGCCGACGCTCGGGGCTGCCCTGTGCCTGGCGGCGACCCTGGCCACCACGTACCTGTCCTTCGGCATGGCCCTCGCCCGCGCTGGGGCACGGGAGGGCAGCGGCATTATCGACTCCTCGTTCATCACCCAGGTCGGTGCCACGACCCTCGGCGATCGACACCCGGACGTCGACCATCTCCTCGGCGTGCTGAAGGTCGCCTTCGGCCACCGCAAGGGCGTGCGGGTGATCCTGCTGCCGGACCGCGTCACCCCGCGCACGGACGCCTCCCCGGTCCGGTCGCAGGTGGCCGTGGTCGTCGGCCGGTCCGTCTCCTTGATCGCGATCCCTCCCCTCGGCGCCGATGGGCTGGAGATCTCCGGTTCTGACCTCATCAGCGGCGGGCGGGTCCACCGCAACGTCGTGCGCGACGAGGTGCAAGCCCTTGCGGCGCGCTACGGACGCGGCGGGCGGGTCCGTGGCTACGTGATCCCCACCCGGCTCGTGGCCGAACCGCTGGCCGGGACGCAGACGCACGGCGTGGCCTTCGGCTCCTTGACCCAGGTCGTCGACGCCATCGGGCAGGACGCCGGCGACGATCTCGACAAGGAAAACGTTCTGTTCCGCCGGCGTGCGCTGGAGTCCATGTCGCTGCTGGTGTGAGCGCCTTGCCCGGCGTCGCGTCACCCCGTCTCGTCAGCTCGTGGGCAGATCGTGCTCGATGATCTGGGCGATCTCATGGGCGGCGACGGGCCGATGCCACGTGTCCCAGCCGACGTGGATTTGCCGGGGCCGGGAAGGGTCGGTCGCCGTGTCGGTGTGCAGGTGACCGTGCAGGAGCACGGCGCCCTCGTCGCGCAGTCGCCACTGGACCGCACGAGGGTCGTCGGTGTGGTCGGCCTCGTAGGGTAAGTGCGAGATCACGACGCGGTGCGGGACCGAGCCGTTGCGGCAGCCGAGCTCCCTCGTCGGCGGGATCTTCGCGGCCGCCGTAGTTCCGGCCCACTCGATGCCCAGGTCCAGGGTCTCGCGCAGCGCCCCGATGGACTTCTCGCCGGCCATCGGATGCGCCCGATCATGGTTGCCGAGGACCAGGCGGATGCGACCGTTCAACCGCGGCACGATCCCGGCCAGCCGACGCGGTGCGACGAGAGACAGGTCCCCCAGGTGCCACACGGTGTCCTCCGGCTGCACGTGCCGGTTCCAGCTGGCGACGATTTCCTCGTCGTGCGCATCGACCTCCTCATCGGAGGCCTGCCTCGGGAATCGAGTGACTGGAGCATGGCCGCGCTCCCGCACCATCAAGCGGTGGCCGAAGTGGGTGTCGGAGGTGAAGTACACGGCGGGCATCGGGACTGCCCCTCTCTCGTGTGTCGCAGAATCGTCGTCGTGCGTGCTGGTTCACGTCGCGGGTGACCCTGCGCCCCTCGCCGCAGCACGCGCAGTCGCGGGAAGCGGACCCCTCGGGGCGAATATGCACACCCCGGTCTCCGTCACCGGGATGCCTCGTCCCCTACTAAGTGGGCGAAGCGGCACCCTCACGGGACCGCTGGGCGCCGGTCTTCAATGCTCCCGGATGTAGTCGGTGATCTCGGCTCGGGCGACAGCGAGGACACGCTCAAGCTGCGCGGGCAGTTCGCGACGCGCTGCAGGCTCGGTGATCCCCAACTGCTCGACGAGCTCGGAACGCGTGGGGAAGATGCCCTCGAGATGCCGGGCGAAGTAGAGGCGGGCCACTTCGGCCGCCTGCACCGGCTTCCGCCGCAGTCGCCGACCCCGCTTACGCTCCCGGTCGAGATCCATCTGCTCGCAGTTCGCGATGACGGAATCGATGATTCGGGCGCGTTCCGCGGCGCCGGCATCGGGCTCGTCGACCGTGGACAGGCTCGTATCGACCAGCACGTCGGGATCATCCAGGGGCACCGAACTCACCGGTCGCAGGTCGCCCTTCGTGACCAGGACGGACTGTCGGGCCGCGTCCTTGCGAGTGGCGAGCATGCGCTCGTTGTGGAAGGCGACCAGCTCGTCATCCGACGGCGTCTGCTGATGTTCGAGCTCGAACAGCTGGCGGGATCTCTGCACGAGGCTATCCCGTCGGTCATGGGCATTCCGGCCCGGGACGCCCGAAGTGCCGTTCAGCAGTCCCTTGCGGCGGTCTTCCCGCAGGCAGGCACGGGTTTCGGATTCGAGGATCGTCGGGAGGTTGCGGGAGTAGTTGAAGACCTGGCTGGTGCCGTTCCCTTCCCGGGCGCGCCAGCGCGTGTCGATCATCTTCATCAGCGCCTCGCCGAAGTAGGACATAGCTGTTTCCCTGTCCCGCGGATCGAGCCTGGCGATCCGCTGAGCTCTCGAGATGACTTTGGTGATGGATTCCTCGTGGGTGGCGAGAAAGTCATCCAGGAGTTTTCGGGCGACAGCGTGATCGGCAGAGTGGAGGATGAGGCAGAGGTCCGCCTTCCACGTGGCGTCAAGTGTGTCCTGGTCACAGGTGCATTCGGGATGGTGAAGCGATCGCAAGGTGGCCAGGTGATTCGGGCTGGTCGCAGGAATCATCGAACGACCGGCCAACCCAGGTGAGAGGCTCTCCTGTGTCGCTGAGCAGCGCTTTCGGTGACCGCTCGACCAGCCTGTACGCGCCGTCCACCCTCATCTGATCTGAGTTCTGTGGGGAGCGTTACGCGGGCTGGCTCTCCTGGAGCATCGGCAGCAGGAGCGCCTTCACACGCGTCACGTCCGAGGAGATGGGAGGCGACATTGACAGGTGGCATGCAGGCAGGCATCAGTATTCCTCGTAGGAGAAAGACGGACACCGCCTGGCGTCTGCCGACGCAGGGGTACAGGTCCCATGAAGAGCGCGGCCAGGCTAACCACACGAATCACTGCTACGCAATCCTCCGGAGTGCTCAGCGGCCGATGAGGGCCGCCGGTGCTTACCGCGACAAGACTCAGCCACCGGCCCTGGCTGCAGTCCTCGTCGGAGGACCGGGCTGACAGAATGGTGAGAGACGTAGAAGCGAACGCGGGCGTAGCAAGAGGGGGTCGGAACTACTATGCCAGTGCAGCTTGACGTCGGAGATTGGGGCCTGTTCTGCGGCCCGGACGGCAAGCAACTCGTCTCCGTCGGAGGTGACCCATGTGGTCCCGTCTCCGCACGCAAGGTCACGAAGAACACCCCGCGGAGGCTGCTACTGGATGAGAGCCGCGTTGCACGGGCACTCCAGAGCGGTGATCCGAGCACCGAGCTGGTGTCACATCGCGGCTCGAGCTGGGTTGTCACGCTGCGTCCGGTGATCACGCCGCGCACGGGCGCCACCGTCGCAGTCCACGCTGCCGTATCGTCGACAGACCAAGAGCTCCCCGACCCGCCCCTCGTGGGGAGCTGGGAATGGGAGATCGAGAGGGGCCCGGATGGACAGCCGACGCCGAACAGGCGTTCGTACTGGGACCGGAACCTGTTCCGGATCTACGAGGTCGCGCCGGACGTCGCCGAGCGACACCGCGACCACTGGGAGACTGGAGAGTGGGCGAACGAGCTCATCGACCAGGCTGACCAGATGAGGGTTAACAGCTCCATTCGCGACGGTCTCCAGGACGGACTGAAGGGAGACTGGGGGGTCGTGCGGTGCCTGACCTGCAATATCGTCACCGGGTACGGCTCATCCTCGCCGGGTCTTCGACATCTGCGGCTGGTCGGGCAGATCGTCCCGATCCATCCTGAAGACGAGCAGATCATCATGCAGGGCTTCAGCTACGAGGTCCCGTCCACGTTCCACGACTTGGCCCTGGAGCAGGACGCTGGTCGAGTCGACGACGTCTTGCGCGGAGTGATGGAGTTGGCCGGGGAGCCGATGGCTGTCGTGGACGCCGGCACTCTCGACGTGCTGATGACCTCGCCAGCATGGCGAAATGAGGACTTCGGCCACGTCGGCGGGCTCGGGGAGATCGCGAGCGAGGACTCGGGGGTGCTGCATTCGCTCATCGCTGAAGTGGCCAGCGGAAGTCGGAATCAGAACTCGATGAGGATCGACCTGAATAGGGGCGACGGCTCGGCACAGAACGTGCTTCTCACAGCCACGGGGGCGCAACTAGGCGGCCGAGGCCGCGACGTCGTTGTCAGGCTGGACCTCTAGCTCCACCCGATGGCCACCCGGGTGAGCCCATGGATCACGATCAGCGCCACGGCTGGCGTGCCGTGAACAGGGCGACCGTTCCCACGACGCGGACTGTGACGTCCTGGAATGCGACCCGGAGGGTTGCCTCAAGGCCGGGAGCATCATCATCCCGGTTGTGGAAGACCCCGAGCTTGTTGTAAAGGGCCATAAGTCCCTGACCGGCGAGGTTGTGGTCGACGCCGCGACCGAGGATAGTGCCGCCGAAAAACACCCCGTCGTCGGTGAGTCGATCGGCCAGATGCCTGAACGCCTCGCCCTTCTCTGACCACGAACCCGGCAGGCAGTGGACCAGGAAGTTCGCCGCGATCGAATCCATCGGACCGATGGATTCGGGGAGGGGGTCGAGAACGTCCGCAGCCACCGTGCGGTGTGCAACTGTGCCCAGGTGAGCAGAGGCACTGTCGAGACTGTGGGGGTTGAGGTCCATCAGTGTGATCATCGAGTCCGGCGCTCGCTTGGAATGCGCGAGGTACCATCCCGTCCCGGGGCCCACGTCCAGGTGATTCGGGCCCAGGTGGTCGTCGTACTGCTCCAACATCAAGTCCCGAGGACAGCGCCAGGCTACAGAGTTGGAAAGGCGAACGACGACGAGATCATAGGCACCCAGTACCGGCTTGATGTAGATCGCGGCGCCCCGATGGGCGACGTCGTTCATAGCAGGAGCCTCCCGGATGCTGAACAGTGGTCGACCCTTAGCCCCCGCGCGTTCACATCGAATATCTCAGGCTCCCAGGGCCGCCCAGAGCGGCCTCGTCCGCCCTCATAGTTACGGCTATCGAGTATGACACCTCCGGAAGGCAGACGCCGGTAGCGCGCCCGCTTAGAAGCGCGTTGCACGATCGCCCTACCGAGCCCGACCGTCCGACGCCAGCACCCCCACATCCTCCTCAATGCGTATCCAGAATCCATGCGCTGGTCTGGTGTTTGTCGAGACCCACGAGGTCGCTGAGCGCACTCGCGACCGCGTCGTCACCACGAGCGAGGTACGCGTCGATCATCTCCTCGATCTGTTCGTCCGAGAGCTCGTGG
>JAKDNE010000328.1 GCA_030451965.1 Brachybacterium sp.
ATCGTCGAACAGCTGGAAGCCGATGCCGAGCAGGCTGCCGATCTCGTCGAGGGCGTCGAGCACCTCGGGGGAGGCGTCGGCCAGCAGGGCGCCGGCCCGCAGCGGCAGCTGGAAGGAGTACAGGGCGGTCTTCAGCTCGGCGACGGCGAGCGCCTCCCGCAGCACCACCGAGCCGTGCGCCGGACCCAGCTGGAGGCGCACGTCGGCGAGCTCCCCGGCGGCGGTGGCGTGCAGGGTGCTCTCGAACAGGTCCAGCAGCCGCTCGATCACGGTGATCGGCGCATCGCAGCGAGCGATCGCTCGCATCGCCGCGATCAGCCCCAGGTCACCGGCGAGGATGCCGGCCGCCTCGCCCAGCCGCTGTGCCTCGGCGGAGCCGGTGCCACGGCGTCGGGCGTCGGCGGCGATACCTCCGGGGAGGCTCGGCACCCCGCGCCTGACCTGGTCGCCGTCGATCACGTCGTCCTGCACGACCAGGGCGGTGTGCAGCAGCTCGAGCGCCGCTGCCACCTGGACCGCGGCAGGCTCACGAATGCCTCCGAGCGCCTGATGGGTGGACAGCAGCAGGCTCGGACGGAACCGTTTCCCGCCGTCGCTGGCGCGGGAGAAGGCGTCCCACAGGTCGTGATGGTCGGGCAACGGCAGGGCCCCGGGGCGGCTCGCACCGAGGCGCAGCAGGCGCTGGATCTCGCGCTCGACGGCGTGCTGGTGCGCGGCGGTCACGGAGTGCTCGCGGGAAGGCGTTCGAGAGCCCCCCGCAGCTGCGGGACCTGGGAGGCCGTCCACGGGCTGAGAGTCCATGGCGAGAGCTCGACGAGAGAGGCGAGCTCGGCAGGGGCGACCCACCGCATATCCATCACCTCTGCAGGGTTCGGCACGGGCTCCCCGTCGGCGACGGCGACGAAGACCGGGCAGATCTCGTTCTCGACGATACCGGAGGCATCCACGGCGCGATAGCGGAAGTCCGGCAGCGCTTCCTCGGGGGCGCGAGCGCCCATCCCCAGCTCGTGCCGGGCGTGACGAGCGATCGCCTGCGGGAAGGACTCGCCCTGGCGGGGGTGGCCGCAGAAGGAGTTCGTCCACACCCCGGGCCAGGTGCGCTTGGACAGCGCGCGCCGGGTGAGCAGCACCCGACCGTCCTCGCGGATCAGATAGCAGGAGAAGGCGAGGTGGAGCGGGGTGTTCGGGGAGTGGACCGTGGCGCGTGGCGCGAGGCCGCGGGGAGTGCCGTCGGCCTCCATGAGGATGACGTGATCCTCCGCGGCGGGCTGGGCCGGGCGGGTATCGGTCATGACTCTTCCTCTCACATCGTTAGCCTATCTAGTTAAATGCACTGTAGCATTCACCCATGACCGAGGCCCTACCGCATGAGGAAGCGAGCGAAGCGCGCTCGTACTGGTTCGACGATGCCGATTCCGCCGTCGAGCTGCTCTCCGCGACGCGCCGCTTCCGCAGCGCGGACCACGAGATGCGCCGACGCATGAGCACCAGCATGGACATGAACACGACAGACCTCTCAGCGCTGAGATTCGTCATCGCCCATGAGCAGTCCGACGCCCCCGTCACCCCGCTGCGGCTCGCCCAGCATCTGCAGATCACCGGCGCCTCGACCTCGAAGCTGCTCGACCGGCTCACGGCCTCCGGACACCTCGAGCGGGCACCTCACCCCCATGACCGCCGCTCCCGGATCGTGGTGGCCACCGCTCATGCGCACTCCCAGGTGAGGGACCGGCTGAGCGGCATGCACGAGCAGATGCTCGAGATCGCCCGGGCGGTCCCGGCGCCGGCCCGACAGGCTGCCACCGACTTCCTGCTCGCGATGGCCGAGCACCTCGAGACCGAGGCGCCGCCCCGGGAGCTCACCCCACGCGAGGGGTGACGCGCACTCCGGCCGGCCGGCCCCTCGCCCCGCGGGGCCACTGCAGGGTCCACGGACTCGGGGCCGCACCTGGGATACTGAGACGCCCGACGAGAGGACCTCGTCGCGAGGAGACATCCCGGAGTCCGCTACCGTCGTGACCTCGGTTCTCGACGTGGAGAGATCCTGGAGGAGAGCCAGATGCCGCTGATCCGCTGGACCGAGCACGGCGCCGAGCACACTGCACGCTGGCACTCGGAGAACGGCGCCCCACCGCCGGCGCGGGTCGAGATCGCCGATGACGCCCTCACCGCGGATGCGGCGCTGCGCCGGCTGCGTGCCGGGACCGCACTGCTGTGGCGAGGCGACTACCCGGGCGCCCGCCAGCTGCTCGCCGCCGTCGGACGCAGGATCGACCGTCGCAGCCCGCCCCGGAGTCACGACATCGCCCAGCTGTTCCGAGACCACCGAGCGCAGCGGGCGGAGCGCGCCACGCTCCTCGGCGCCGTCGTGGTGCTGCTCGAACCCGGTCACGGGCTCGCGCTGGGTCGTGCTCCGGACGTCGCCGAGGCCTGCCGCCAGGCCTACGGGGACATCCACGAGCCGATGATCGTCTCCCTCCCGGAGCTGCTCGGCGTGCTCAGCGCCCACCAGTGGCAGCTGAAGGGGGTGCCGATCCCGGCGCTCGATGCACATATCCATGCCCGGTACGGGGTGTTCTCCCCCGTGCGCTCGGAATACGTGGACCTCGTCGCCGAGGCCCCTCTGCCGGAGGTGGACGGGGGAGCAGAGGTCTTCGACCTGGGCACCGGGACCGGGGTGCTTGCCGCGGTGCTCGCCCGACGCGGGGCGGCGCACGTGGTCGCCACCGACATCAACCCCCGGGCCGTGGTCTGCGCGCAGGAGAACGTTCAGCGCCTCGGACTGGAGGACCGGGTCACCGTGATCGAGGCCGACCTCTTCCCACCCGGACGGGCCGATCTCGTGGTCTGCAACCCGCCCTGGCTGCCGGGAGCGGCCACTTCGGCCCTGGAGCTGGGCGTCTACGACGAGTCCTCGGCCATGCTGCGCGGCATCCTCGACGGGCTCGCCGATCATCTGCGTCCCGGCGGGGAGGGGTGGCTGATCCTCTCCGACCTCGCCGAGCATCTGCAGCTGCGCAGCCGGGAGGAGCTGCGGGGCATGATCCGGGACGCCGGCCTCGAGGTCGTCGCCACCCTCTCCACTGCGCCCCGTCATCCCCGGGCGAAGGACCCCGCCGACCTCCTCCATGCCGCCCGCTCGCAGGAAGCCACCACCCTGTGGCGCCTGCGCCCGCTGAGGGGCCAGCCCGCAGGACGCCGCCCCGGACAGCCGTCGGCTACCGGCGAGTAGCCATTTCCTGACCTCCACAGATGTCCGAAAACCAGGGTGTGGTCGAGGCCACGTTGAAAAGGGTCGTTCTGGCTTGACGGGGGTGGGTGGGG
>JAKDNE010000329.1 GCA_030451965.1 Brachybacterium sp.
AGGTTCCCATGACCACTGCACCCCGCCGCCGCACCGTGCTCGGCGCCGCCCTCGCCTCCCTGCCCGCCCTGGGCCTCGGCGCCTGCGGCGAGGTCACCGTCACGGTCCGGACCCGCGTGGACGAGGCCGGTTTCACCCGTACCGGCGCTCGGCTCGAGGAGCTCGTGACCTCATGAGCACAGAGCACTACGACGCCGTCATCGTCGGCGGCGGTCCGCGCGGCGTGGCCACCGTGCTGCGCACCGCCGCCCGTGCTGCGGTGACCGGGAGCGGCCCTGTCCGGCTGGCGATCATCGACGCCCTCGCCGTCGGCCCCGGTGCGACCTGGCGCACCGACCAGCCCGCCGAGTACCTCAACAACACCCAGGCCGACGCCACCACCGTCCACCCCGACGGGTCCACCCGGATGAGCGGCCCCACCGCCCCCGGTCCGGATCTCGTGGATTGGGCCCGGCGGGTTCGCGCCGACGGCCGACATGCGGCGGGGGAGTGGGTGCTCGAGGAGGTCTCGGCGCTGACCGGCGCCAGCTTCCCCACCCGTCGTCTGCAGGGCGTGTACTTCCGCGACCAGCTCGATGCCGCGATCGCGAGCGGCCTGGTCCAGGTCACCGAGATCGTGTCCCGCGCGGTCGATCTCTCCGGCGGGGACGGTGCCACCGCGGTGGTCCTCGAGGATGGTCGCCGACTCGCCGCACCCACCGTGGTGCTCGCCCAGGGCATGGTCCAGTCGGAGCGAGATGCCGACGTCGCAGCGCTGGCGGCGTTCGCCGAACGCTTCCGCCTGCGCTACGTCGAGCCCGGCATGCCCGCCGAACGGGAGTACCCGGGGCTGCCTGCGGGGGAGACGGTGCTGGTGCGCGGTCTCGGCGCGAACTTCTTCGACGTCATCGGGCAGCTGGTCGCCGACTGGGGCGGCACCGTTCAGCCCGTGGAGGGCGATCCTCGCGGGCGTCTCCGCTATCTGCCCAGCGGACGTGAGCCGCACCTCGTCGTCGGCTCCCGCCGCGGCGTCCCCTACCGTGCCAAACCGGAGGGCGGTCGCTCGGTGCGCCCCTTCGCCCCCGTCTGGGCGACCGACGAATGGTTCGACGCGCTCGAACAGCGCACCGACGTGGACTTCGCCGAAGAGGTGTGGCCGGTGCTCGCCCGTGAGTTCGCCCGTGTCCACCTCGAGGCTCTGGAGGAGCACGTCCCGGAGGCGGTGGTCGGTCACTGGCTGCTCGGGCTCGATGCCTCGACCACAGTCACCGAGATCGACGCCGTGCTCGACGCTGCGGTCACCGATCCGCGCTGGCGCTGGACGCTCGAGGAGCTGCACCGTCCCACCCGTGGCCGACCGGTGTCCACGCAGGACTGGTCGCGTCTGGTGCGGCGACTGATCACCGACGAGCTGGGGTCGCTGTCCGACCCCTGGCACCACCCGCGCGCCGCAGTCAATGGCGCCATGGGGGTGCTGCGCCGACGCGTCGGGCGGCTGACCGGCCGCGGCGCCTTCACCGGAGCGTCCCTCGCACGTGACGTCCTCGGCTGGTTCGACGGCGACTCCCTGGCGCTCGCCTCCGGTCCACCCGCTGACCGGGTGCGCCTGGTGCTCGCACTCATCGAGGCTGGGATCATCGAGCTGATCGGCCCCGAGATGGTCATCGAGGCCGACGAGTCCGCTGGGCTCTTCCGCGCCGCCTCCCCGCTCACCGGCCGTGTGGTCACCTCTGCAGTGCTGCTGGAGACCCGGATGTCCAAGGGGAAGATCCCGCGCACCGGTGACCCGCTGCTGCGCGCCCTGCTCCAGACCGGGCGGGCCCGCATCCACACCGTCGACGGCGTGCAGACCCACAGCATGGAGGCCACGCGTGCCGAGCTCTGCGAAGACGCGACCAGCGGCCACAATCTGATCGCCGTCGACGGCACCGTCGACGCTTCCGTGGTCGTCCTCGGCATCCCCGCGGCCTCCACCCAGCCCGGCTCGGCGATCGGCGCCACCCCTGGCGTGCCCTCGCCGCTGCTGGCCGGGGCGGACGTCGCCGCGAAGCAGATCCTCGCGCGCAGGCTGGTCGCCGTCAGCCGCTGACGTCCTCGCCCTCGTCGTCGGCATCCTCGCCACTGGTGCGCAGGGCCACCCGGTCGACCCCCTCCAGATCGATGAACTGGGGGATCAGGTCACGCACCGGCGGCCTGCCGTGGAAGCGGATATCCATCACCACAAAACGACGGGAGTCCCGCTCGGTGCGTCGACTGTGCTCGATCGAGCTGGTGAAGCCCATAGCGGTGGCGATCCCGAGCAGGTCCCGCAGCACACCGGCACCGTCGGCGTAGGTGATCCGCAGCAGTCGCTTCGAATCCGGCGAGGGGAGTCGTCGCAGCAGGGGGGCGACCACGAACAGCGTCAGCAGGTGCAGCGCCGTGAGCAGTGCGGCCAACGAGAGCATGCCCGCCCCGCTGGCCATCCCCACCGCGGCGGCGACCCAGATCGTGGCGGCCGTGGTGAGGCCCCGCACCACGTTGCGGCCCTTGAAGATCACGCCCGCGCCGAGGAAGCCGATACCGGAGACGATCTGCGCCGCGATGCGCGAGGGGTCCAGGCGCACGTCGTCCCCGAGGACGGCGGCGAACCCGTAGACCGAGACCAGTGTGAAGGCGCACGATCCCAGCCCGACCAGCACGTGGGTGCGGAAGCCGGCGGCCTTCTGCCGGAACTGGCGCTCCAGGCCGATGAGCGAGCACAGCACGAAGGCGACGACCAGCAGCTGGCTCTCCACGAGCGAGGTGCTCGTGAAGGCCGCGATGAGTGGATCCATGGGTGCGCCCGCCTCCGTCCTTGGGGTCATGACCCCGGCCCGTGCCGAGGTATCGCACACGCGGCCATGCCGCACTCAAGTTAGCAGAACCATGCGCAGCCCCTGCTCGCGGGCTCCCCGGTCGTCGAGATCGGCGCTGTGCTCGAGGCTGCGGTCATCGAATCCTCGCCCGCGATCAGTCCGCGGTCCCGGACCGCCGCTCAGATGTCACGGAAGGTCTCGATCCTCGCGCCGAGCTTGTTCAGCCGTGCCGCCAGATCTTCGTAGCCGCGGTTGATGACGTAGACGTTGCGCAGCACGGAGGTGCCCTTCGCGGCGAGCATCGCCAGCAGGATCACCACCGCCGGGCGCAGTGCCGGCGGGCACACCAGCTCGGCGCCGCTCCAGCGGGTCGGGCCCTCGATGAGCACGCGGTGCGGGTCCATGAGCTTGACGTTCGCGCCGAGCTTCGTGAGCTCGGTGAGGTAGATGGCCCGGTTCTCGTAGACCCAGTCGTGCAGCATCGTCTG
>JAKDNE010000330.1 GCA_030451965.1 Brachybacterium sp.
TCCAGCCAGGTCGACGCCGTCGCCCAGATCCCTCCCGCCCTGACCGAGGTGATCGCGACCGACGCACGCATCAGCATCCTGGACTCCGAGACCGGCATGTACCTGCCGTTCACGATGCGGGTGGACCAGCCGCCCTTCGACGACGAACGCGTGCGGCAGGCCTTCCGCCTGGCCATCGACCGCGAAGGCATGCTGGAACAGGTGCTCTCGGGCAAGGGCACCATCGGCAATGACATGTTCGGTGTGTTCGACCCTGCCTACCCGGACCTCCCGCAGCGCACCCAGGACATCGAGGAGGCCAAGCGGCTGCTGGCCGAGGCCGGTCACCCCGACGGTCTCGAGGTCGAGCTGGTCACGGCCCCGATCCAGGCCGGTGTGGTCGAAGCCGCTCAGGTGTTCGCCGAGCAGGCCGCCGCAGCCGGCATCTCCATCTCCATCAACCGGATGGATCTGACGGCCTACTGGACCGACTACCTCAACTACGACTTCTCCCAGACCTTCTGGTACACCCGCAACTTCCTCGCCCAGGCCAATGCCGGCACCACCCCGGATGCGCCGTTCAACGAGACCCACTGGGAGGATCCGGAGTTCCTGGACCTGGTGGACCAGATCCGCGGCGCGGTGGACGAGACCACCCGCACCGAGCTGATCGGTCAGGCCCAGGAGATCCTCTACGACCGCGGGGGGTACATCATCTGGGGCTTCGCCAACCAGATCGACGCCTACCAGAGCTACCTCGGCGGCTTCGTCGAGGATCGGACCGGGATCCCGCTGTCCGGGTTCCAGCTGCACAAGGTATGGATCGGGGAGGTCGCATGATCGCCAGGCTCATCGTCCGCCGGCTGGCCATCAGCCTGGTCATCCTGTTCGCCGTCTCCCTGCTCATCTTCTTCGTCACGCTGCTGCTGCCCGGCGATCCCGCCCGCGCGATCCTGGGCCAGCAGGCCACTCCCGAGCGGATCGCGGCGCTGAACGAGCAGATGCACCTGAACGACCCCCCATGGGAGCGCTACCTGGCCTGGCTCGGCGGTCTCCTCACCGGCGACCTGGGCAGCTCGGTGGCCTCCGGTCAGCCGGTCTCCGAGCTGCTGCGCGACCGGGTGGGCGCCTCGGTGTTCCTCATGGTCGCCGCCGCCCTGATCAGCGTGCCCGCCGGGATCGCCCTGGGCATCTGGTCCGCGCTGCGTCGCGGTCGCGCGACGGACAGCGTGATCACCGGTGTCTCGCTGGTGCTGGCGGCGCTGCCCGAGTTCGTGATCGGCATCGCCCTGGTCGCCTTCTTCTCCACCACCGTGCTGACGATCCTGCCAGCGGTGACCATGTCCCCGCCGGGCCGCCAGGTCTGGGACTTCCCCAGCCAGCTGATCCTGCCCACCGCGGTGCTGGTGCTGGTGGTCACCCCGTACATCGCCCGCATGATGCGCGCGACGATGCTCGAGGTGCTCGACTCCGGCTACGTGGAGATGGCCCGCCTCAAGGGCGTGCCCGAGCGTCGCGTGATCCTGCGCCACGCCCTGCCCCATGCCCTCGGACCCGTCGCCCAGGTGGTCGCGATCCAGCTGGCCTGGATGGCCGGCGGCGTAGTGGTGGTCGAGTTCCTGTTCCGCTTCCCGGGCCTCGGACAGGCCCTGATCGACGCGGTGAACTACCGCGACGTGCAGGTGGTCCAGGCGGTCACGATGATCGTCGCGGTCATCTACGTCGTGGTGAACCTGCTGGCGGACATCGTCGGCATCCTGGCCAATCCGAAGCTGCGTACGGCAGGGGAGAAGTGATGTCCCAGACCACCGATCGCACCACCGACCGCACCGCAGAACGCGCCGGTGGAGAGACCGCGCGCACCCGGCGCAACACCCTCCTGACCCGATTCTGGGCGCAGCGCCAGGCGAAGGTGGGAGTGGCGCTCACCGCGCTCATCGTCGCCCTCGCGTTCCTGGGGCCGCTGCTGCTGCCCTGGGCCACCGGGTACACCGCGACCGCCTTCGCGGACCGCCCCTTCCAGGGCACCGGCCTCTTCGGCACCGACAACCTCGGCCGCGACGTGCTCTCGCGCTTCCTGGCCGGCGGCACCTCCCTGATCCTCTTCTCGGTGCTCGCCACCGCTCTGGGCCTGTTCCTGGGCCTGCTGGTGGGAATGGTCGCCGCATACACCGGAGGATTCCTGGATGCGCTGATCATGCGCGCCAACGACGTGCTGCTGGCCATCCCGCAGCTGGTGTTCGCGCTGCTGGCGATCACGGTGCTGGGCCCGCAGGGCTGGGTGCTGGTGACCGTCATCGCGGTCACCCACGCACCTCGCATCGCCCGCGTGACCCGCTCCGCCACCCTGGACGTCATCAACGAGGACTACATCCGCGCCGCCGAGATGTACGCGATGCCGCGTCGACGGATCCTGTTCCGCGAGATCATGCCCAACATCACCGGCCCCCTCACCGTGGAGGCCGGCCTGCGGCTGACCTACTCCATCGGCGCGATCGCGTCCCTGTCCTTCCTGGGCCTGGGGATGCAGCCACCGGCGGCGGACTGGGGCCTGATGATCAACGAGAACCGCATCGCGCTGTCCCTGGAGCCGTGGGGCGTGATGCTGCCGGTGGCCGCGATCGCCGTACTCACCATCGGCACCAACCTGATCGCGGACTCGGTGGCCCGAGCGTCTGCGAGCGCGAACGTAGGGGAGAACTGATGTCGAGATCCACGAAGGCCAGCGGCGTCCTCACGGCCACCGGGGCCCCCATGGTCGAGGGATCCGCCTGGCACGGGCAGGTCGCCGCGGGCGGGGACATCCTGCAGATCGAGGATCTGCACATCGCCACCACCTCGGGCGGCACGCCGGTGATCAAGGGCGTCAGCCTCAGCCTGCGCCAGGCCGAGATCCTCGCCCTGGTGGGCGAATCCGGGTCCGGCAAGACCACCGTCGGCCTCGGCACCCTGGGCCATTTCCGGCGGGGACTGACCCACACCGGCGGCACCGTCACCGTCCATCCCTCCAACAGCACCGGGACGGCGGAGATGACCTCCCTGGACGAGGAGTCCCTGCGCCGCCTGCGCGGCTCCCGCGTGTCCTACATCCCGCAGGACCCGGCACTGTCGCTGAACCCCGCCATCCGGGTCGGAGAGCAGATCCACGAGGTGCTGTCGATCCACGACTTCGGGACCACCGGTGCCGAACGCGATGCGCGGGTGCGCGCGGTGCTGCGCGAGGTCGGGCTGCCCGACGACGACGCCTACCAGCACCGCTGGCCCCACCAGCTCTCCGGCGGTCAGCAGCAGCGCATCGGCATCGCCATGGCCTTCGCCATGT
>JAKDNE010000331.1 GCA_030451965.1 Brachybacterium sp.
GTCGTGGGCCGCAGATGATCCTTCGCGACCGCGGAGGTGCGTGCGCGCAGGGAGTTGCCCGTGGGGGAGGGGGAGGCAGGGGTTTCCTGCCTCGTCGGGTCCGGCGTCAGCACGCCCGGCACTGTACCCGAGGCGATAGGATCGGTCCTCGGCCGCTGCGACGGGTCGGTGCCCTCTGGCGCCCGACCCTGGGAGCGCGCGGTCCGACCGCGGTGACGGGCAGGCGGGTCCTTCGAGGATCCCGGCCCTGGGAGCGCCCGGTCCTCACCGCTGCGACGGCTCCGTCGGCATCGCCCGACGGGCATGGGAGCGCGCGGTACCGACGACGACATCTCCAAGGAAGGCCCCTCCATGACCCACGTCGCCCTCACCATCGCCGGCTCCGAGACCACCGGAGGCGCCGGGGCGCAGACCGACCTGAAGACGTTCCATCAGCTCGGCACCTTCGGCACCGCGGCGCTGACCTGCATCGTGTCCTTCGACCCGAAGAACAACTGGAGTCACCGCTTCGTGCCCGTCGACCCGCAGGTGATCGCCGACCAGATCGAGGCGACCACAGCCGTGCACGAGATCGACACCGTGAAGATCGGCATGCTCGGCACCCCCGCCACCATCGACACCGTCGCCACCTCGCTCGGGGAGCGCTCCTTCGCGAACGTGGTCCTGGACCCGGTGCTGATCTGCAAGGGGCAGGAGCCCGGCGCCGCGCTGGACACCGACACCGCGCTCAAGGAGAAGATCCTGCCGCTGGCCACCTTCGTCACCCCGAACCACTTCGAGTCGCTGACCCTCTCCGGGATGGAGACGATCGAGTCCGTCCAGGACCTCACCGAGGCCGCGAAGCGCATCCACGACACCTACGGCGTGATCGTGCTGGCCAAGGGTGGGGTCGTGCTCGAGGGCCCCGAGGCCGTGGACGTGTTCTACGACGGTGAGCAGACCGTCGAGCTGCGCAGCCCCAAGATCGGGGAGCACCGCGTCTCCGGCGCCGGCTGCACCCTCGCCGCCGCGGTGACGGCCGAGCTCGCCAAGGGCGCCACCCCGCTCGAGGCCGCCCGGACCGCGAAGGCCGTCGTCACCAGCTCGATCGAGCACCGTCAGGAGGGCGCGGCCCCGTTCGATGCGGTGTACCAGGGCGCCTACCGGGCCTGACCTCGCGGGTCTGCCCCTCCCTCTCCCCATAGGTCACCGGGAGTCATGAGCGTGTGAGAACCAGGGATGGTTCTGACGTGCGCATGACGTCTCGGCGAGGGACGCAGGATGAGGGAGGGGCGAAGCTACGGTCACGATAGCGTTCCGACATGCGGTCAATGATGCCGCGATGTGGACAGATGGCGCGTCGCACCGCATTCTCGGAGCATGACCGACACCATCCCGCCCCGGGAGCCGCGCCCGGCCAAGAGCATCGGGGACGCTCTCATCTCCGCCCGCGGCGTCGACAAGTTCTTCGGCGACTTCCAGGCCCTGAAGAACATCGACCTGGACATCCACCGGGGTGAGGTGGTCGCGCTGATCGGCGCCTCCGGATCGGGGAAGTCCACCCTGTGCCGGTGCCTGAACCGTCTGGAGACGATCACCTCCGGGGAGATCACCATCGACGGCGAACGGCTGCCCGAGGAGGGCAAGGACCTCACCCGCCTGCGGGCCGACGTGGGCATGGTGTTCCAGAGCTTCAACCTCTTCCCGCACCTGAAGGCCATCGACAACGTCACGCTCGGACCGCGTCGGGTGCGCGGCGTCGCCAGGGCCGATGCCGACCAGCTGGCGATGGAGCTGCTCGAGCGGGTGGGCCTGGCCGACAAGGCGAACTCCCTGCCCACCGCCCTGTCCGGCGGCCAGCAGCAGCGCGTCGCGATCGCCCGAGCGCTGGCGATGAAGCCCAAGGCGATGCTCTTCGACGAGCCCACCTCGGCGCTGGACCCCGAGGTGATCAACGAGGTCCTCGACGTCATGACCGAGCTCGCCGAGCAGGGGATGACGATGCTCGTGGTCACGCACGAGATGGGCTTCGCCCGGCACGTCTGCGACCGCGTGGTCTATCTGGACCAGGGGGAGATCGTGGAGCAGGGCGAACCCGAGGAGTTCTTCACCGCTCCCCGCAGCGAGCGGGCCAAGGCGTTCCTGTCCAAGATCCTCGCCCACTGACGAGCAGACCACCACCGTCCACCACTGACCCGCACGTGCCCCGGCGCCAGCCGGACCTGACCCTCTGCTCCTCCCGGAGCGCCTCGAGAAACCGGAGAGATCCCATGACCCCCACCAGCTTCCGACCCGGCCGTCGCACCGTCGTCGCCGCTGCGGCCGCCCTCCCGCTGATCGGCCTCGCCGCCTGCTCCTCCGACACCGGCGACGGTCCCGACCTCGGTGGCGGCGGCGATGAGGGTGAGGGCGACGGGGGCTCGCTGCCCCAGGGCGATGCCCTCGCCTCCGGTCCCGTCGCCTCCGACGACGCGATCGCCGCGAGCGCCTGGGCCACCGCCATCAAGGAGAAGGACCAGCTGGTCCGCGGCGGCACCGTCGCCAACCAGGTGTTCTCCCTGGCGTCGACCACCGGGGAGATGCCCACCGGCTTCGACGCCGGGCTCACCCAGCTGCTGGCCAAGTACATCCTCGGCGAGGGCGGCGAGGAGAAGGTCGAGTACATCGACACCACCGTCGAGACCCGCGAGACCATGGTCCAGAACGGCACCGTGGACTGCGTGATCGCGACCTACTCGATCACCCCGGAACGGCTCGAGGTCATCAACTTCGCCGGCCCGTACTACCTCTCGGGCACCTCGATCCAGGTGCGCGCCGAGGACAAGGACACGATCTCCGGTCCCGAGGACCTCACCGGGCTGAACCTGGTCACCCAGGCCAACTCCACCGGCATCCAGGCCATCGAGGACAACGTCACCGATCCCGGCGAGGTCTCCACCCTCCCGGACAACGAGTCCTGCGTGGCCGCGCTCAAGCAGGGCCGCGCCGACGCGTACGTCCTGGACCAGGGCGTGCTGCTGGGCAACTCCGCCGCGGACCCCGAGGTGGTCGTGGTGGGCGAGCCCTTCGTCGACGACCCCTACGGCATCGGCCTGCCGCAGGAGAGCGAGGACGCGCTCGACTTCTGCAACACCTTCCTCCAGGAGATCATCGACTCCGGGTCCTGGGAGACGCTGTGGACCGACACCGTCGGCCAGGTCGTCGACGGTGACGCCCCCGAGCCGCCCGTGCCCGGTGAGCTGCCCGTCTGACCAGGCGGATGCCGGGCCGGTGACCGCCGCCTCCGTCCCCTGACCCGCCCCGACCGGAGCAGCAAGTGC
>JAKDNE010000332.1 GCA_030451965.1 Brachybacterium sp.
CCTCCAGGGCGCTGTGGTGCGGATCGGCCCGTTCTGATCCCCCGCGAACCGGACCGTCGTCGCCCGGCTCTCGGGATCGTTCCCGGACCCACCGCCTCCCGGGCGCTGCGGCGCTAGCCCGCGGCCAGGTCTCGGCGACGCAGTGCGAGCAGGCCGAGGATCGTGAGGACCATGGCGAGAATGCCCATCACCACCAGCGGCATCGCCTCGGCGTCGTCGCTGGGCAGGAGGGGCACGTGGTGGAGCACGGAGAGGTTCCGTGCCCATCCCGGCAGCTGGAGCAGGTCGCCGAGGAAGGTGTCCAGCGCCGCCCAGATCACCACCAGCCAGGCCAGGCCCGCCAGGCGCACCCGCAGGCCGTACAGCGCCAGGGTGAGCGCGCCGGTGGCGGCGATAGCGGGCAGATAGGCGAGAGAGGCGAGGGTCGTCTCGCCGATCCAGGAGGGCTCCCCCGTCGCCTGCCAGACCCCGATCCCCGTACCGAGGCCGAGGAGGACCTGCGCCGCGAAGACCTCCAGCACCACCACCGCGAGCCACCGCAGAGTGAGGGCGATCCGCGGGGTCCCTGCGACCAGCACGCCTGCCAGGCGGCCCGCCTGCTCCTCCGTACGCAGGCGGAGCACCCCGGAGACGAGCAGGCCCACCGGGGCCAGCGCGAGCATCCGCAGGATGTAGGCGGTGAAGGAGGCCGTCAGGTCGTCGACATCGATCGGCGCGAACTCGCCGATGGTCGGGATCTGGTCGACCAGGTCCTCGAGCGAGGAGGCGAGCGAGCCGAAGGCGATCGCGAACAGGAACAGACCGATCGTCCAGGTGAGCACCATCGGGGTCACCAGGCGCCGGGCCAGACCGCCCGGTGCCCGCAGCGCCGCCGAGGCTCTCGCGGGACCGGGCGCCGCCGGGCGCAGGCCCGAGCCGAGGTCACGGCGGCGCGAGAGCTGGGCGGCCAGTGCCAGCAGCAGCATGATCGCGGCCACGGAGAGCCCCAGCGGCCACCATCTCAGGTCGACGAACACCGTGATCTGCTGGGCCCAGGCCAGAGGGGAGAACCAGGAGAGCCAGGAGCCCTCGGCCTCGATGACGTCACCGACCCCGCGCACCAGGAAGGCGACGGCCAGGGTGCCGAGGGAGAGGCCGGAGGCGGTGCCGCCGTGCTCGGTCAGCTGGGCCATCACCGCGGCGATCGCAGCGAACAGCAGGCCGGTCAGGGCGGTCGCCGCGCCGAGGGCGATCCCGCCCTGCACCGGCGACCCGGTGACCAGCACTCCGACGCTCACAGCGGCGCCGAGAGCGAGGTTCGCGATCGCCACGACGACCAGCGCGGCAGCGGTCGGCGCCAGGCGCCCGGTCGGCAGGGAGCGCAGCATCTCCAGCCGCCCGGCCTCCTCCTCGGCGCGGGTGTGGCGGACCATCAGCAGGATGGACATGATCGCGCCCGCCAGCAGGACGTACAGGAACAGCTCGTTGGCGACGGCGGCCCACAGGGTGTAATGGTCGCGGCCGAAGGCCGGGCCGGTCATCAGCACGGCCGACGGGTTCCCCAGCAGCGCGGCTCGCGCGTCGAGGGCCTGCTGGTCCGGATAGGCCTCCTTCAGCGCGAGGACCGAGGCGGCGACGGTGACGACCATCGCCACGGCCCAGATCAGGATCTGGCGGCGGGAGATCCGGCCGAAGAGCCGCACGAGAGCCCCGAGGCCCGTCAGAGCGTAGGCCGGCCGCACATCGAGCCGATGCGTGCGGCGCTCGGGGGCCCGGTCCGTCGCGGTCATCGCGGGACCTCGTCCTCAGCGTTCTCGGCGGGATCCAGCTCGTCGCCATAATGGCGCAGGAAGAGGTCCTCGAGGGAGGGCGGGGTGATGGTGAGGCTGGTGGCCTGCATCTGGGCCAGGATCGGCAGCACGTCGTGCACGGCCGCATCGTCGACGTCGAAGCGCACCCGGCCCCCGTCGGCCTTCAGGTCGTGCACACCGTCCATCGCGGCGAGCCGGGCGGTGTCCGCGCCGGTGGTGGCAGCGACGGTGGAGCGGGTGAGGTGGCGCAGCTGGGCGAGGGTGCCGGATTCGACGTCCCTGCCCGCCCGGATGATCGTCACCGTGTCGCAGAGCTTCTCCACCTCGGCGAGGATATGGCTGGACAGCAGCACGGTGCGGCCGTCGGCTCGCAGCCGCGAGACCTCATCGGTGAAGATCGCCTCCATCAACGGGTCCAGCCCCGAGGTGGGCTCGTCCATGATGAAGAGGTCCACGTCCCGGGACAGGGCGGCCACCAGGGCGACCTTCTGCCGGTTTCCCTTGGAGTAGGTGCGGGCACGTTTGGTGGGGTCGAGCTCGAAGCGCTCGATGAGCTCGGCGCGACGACGCCGGTGCGCGGTGCCCCGCTCCCCACGGGTGAGCACGTCGATCGCCTCTCCCCCGGTCAGATTCGGCCACAGGTTCGTGTCCCCGGGGACGTAGGCGAGGCGGTGGTGGATCTGCACCGCATGGGACCACGGGTCCATACCGAGCACCTCGGCACGTCCCGAGCTGGCGCGCAGCATCCCCAGCAGCACTCGGATGGCGGTGGATTTTCCCGCGCCGTTCGGTCCCAGGAAGCCGGTGACCTCGCCGCGGGGCACGGTCAGGTCGAAGCCGTCCAGGGCACGGGTGGGGCCGAAGGTCTTCGTGAGGTCCCGGGCCACGATCGCGGCGTCGGTCGTGGCGGATTCGGCAGCGGTGGTCCGCGTGATGGTCATGGGTCGTTCCCCTCGGTCGTCGGTGCGTTGATGGCGTCCGAGTCGGCGGCGAGATAGGCATCCAGCAGAGAGCGGTCCGTGAGCAGGGGCGTGGTGTAGAGCTCGAGCATCGGCAGCAGCAGGGACTCGTAGTAGGAGCGCAGCCAGACCGGGAGTTCGGCGAGGTCGAGGCGGTCTCGCTGGGCGGGCAGCTGGAGGAGCAGGGCACCGAGCCCCATCTCGGTGAGCGCCCGCGCCCGTGCTCCGGGATCGCGGCTGGGTGTGATCACTCCAGCCGCCTCTCCCTCAGCGAGATTGGCGGTGGTCACGGCGACGAAGTCGTCGATGAGCTGTTGGACCATCGGCCCGCCGGCCTGCAGGCGACGCAGCACGTAGCCGACCACCGGCGCGAAACGCTCGACCTCGGCGAGCTGGGCGAGCATCACCCGTGAGCCGCCGGTCATGACCGCGAGCTTGTTCTCCCGCGTGACCTCCAGCGCCCTGCGGTCGCACGCTGCGAGCAGCTGCTCGCGGGAGCCGAAGTGATGGATGATCAACCCTGCGCTGACCCTGGCGTCCTGGGCGACGG
>JAKDNE010000333.1 GCA_030451965.1 Brachybacterium sp.
GCCCCCCCCCCCCCCCCCACGACGCTCGCACGCTCAGCCTCGTCGCCGCAGATCTCATCGGGCCGACGACGGTGGGCACCAATGCGGCCGTGGTGACCGCGATGCTCATCGAACGGATCACCGCCGGCTCACGTCCGCTCGTCATAGGCGATCCCGCGATGCTCCACACGGTCCGCCACGCCGCACGCCTCGCCCCTGACGGCGATGCGGTGCTGCATGCTCCCTCGGCTCCGGCCCGATCCCAGGCAGAGCTGATGACGACGGCATCCACCCTTCTCGGAGCACGGACCCGCAGGCCACTGGTCGTCCCTCGAGTCGTCGTGCGCGCGCTGGCACCGCTGAACTCCTTCGTCCGCGAGCTGCACGGCATCGCAGGACTCTGGTACGCGCCGTGCGTGCTGCGGCCAGGGACCCTCACCCTGCAGGACGGACTGCAGCCGACGAGCTGGGAGGACGCGCTCGAGGCCACGACGCTGGCTGCAGTCGCCGCACGGACGTCGGACACCGGCGCCTGACCCGTCGCCACCCGAATCCCGCCGCGACCGCCGCGTCGTACTCGCCCACTCGGGGCGCGCCGTCCACCCGTCGGCCGCCCCTGCTAGCGTCGCTGACATGAACGACAGTGCACAGCAGATCGACGACGCGACGGACTCCGCCGGCGCGTCCCGCCATCTCGACATCATCATCGACCGCCCCTGGCGCCGGGTGTACGAGTTCGCGAGCGACCCGCAGAACCTGCCTCGCTGGGCCGCCGGGCTGGCCGGCGGCGAGGTGCAGCGCGAGGTCTCGCAGTGGTCGATGAACTCCCCGATGGGGCGGGTGCTGATCAGCTTCGTCCCGGAGAACGAGTACGGGGTCATGGACCACACCGTCACCCTGCCCAGCGGAGAATCGGTGCTCAACCCGCTGCGGGTGCTGGCGCTGGACGAGTCCCGCTGCGAGGTCGTGTTCACGCTGCGTCAGGGCACGATGTCCGAGAGCGAGTTCGCGGAGGATGCGGAGGCGGTCGCCGAGGACCTCGCCACGCTCAAGGAGATCTGCGAGCGCGACTGAGCAGGCGCGACTCCACCGATGTCGGGCCAGCCCGACATCGACCGACCCGGTGCCAGGATGGGACGCACGGCCCCGCACCCGCAGAGTGGAGACATGACCACCGTGACCGTGCCCGAAACTCTCGAAGGGCAGACCCCGCCCTCCTCTCCTCGCGCCGCATCCCCTCAGTCCTGGTCGATCGGCCGCTGGGCCTCCCGGATCGGACGGTTCCTCGCCTACGGTCTCCTCGCCGTGGTGCTGGGAGCCGTCGGCTTCTCCCTCGTCATCGGCCTGCTGTCTGCCGGCGCGGCCGCCGTCGTCGTCTGGATCGGGCTGCCGACCCTGGTCGCCGGGGTGCTGGTGGCGCACGGATTTGCGAAGGCCGAGCGCGCCCTGCAGGCCACGATTCTGGGCACTGTCCTGCCCACCCCAGCACCGGTCCGGCCCCCTTCGGGCACCGGCAGGGTGCGCCGCCTGCTCACCCCGCTGACAGATCCCCAGAGCTGGCTGGATTCACTCTGGGTGCTGGTCAACTTCCTGCTTGCGCTGATCACCTTCCCTCTGGCGCTGGCCTGGACCGTGGGCGCTTTCGCGACGGTGGGCGGGCCGGTGGCGACCCTGGTCCTGGAGCAGACACTCCCACCCGCGGAGGGCAGCGGTCTGGCCGCGCTGATGGGGGTTCCCGAGCAGTACACGCTCGCGGTGGATATCAGCCTGCAGATCCTCGCCGGGGTGCTGTTCCTGCTCACGCTCGGTCCGGTGGTGCGCGGGCTCACCGCACTGCACCAGGCGGTGGCACGGGGACTGCTGAGCTCGCGGTACCGGGACCAGCAGCGCCTGCTGCGCACGGAGCAGTCCCGCGCCGCGGGCCGCTCCGCGGAATCCGCCGCTCTGCGACGTCTCGAGCGGGACCTGCACGACGGGCCCCAGCAGCGTCTGGTGCGCGCCTCGATGGACCTCGCGCGGGTGGAGTCGCTCGCCCAGAAGGATCCCCAGAGGGCACAGGCGGTGCTGCGGGAGACCCGTGAGCTGCTGGGCCTGACCCTCGATGACCTCCGCCGTCTCTCCCGCGGCATCGCTCCGCCGGTTCTGGTGGATCGCGGGCTCGCCGCCGCCCTCACGGAGCTCGCGGCGATCTCCCCGATCCCCGCCACGGTCGAGGCCCCCGAGCTGGACCTGCCCGAGCATGTCGAGATCGGTGTGTACTACGTCGTCTCCGAGTCGCTGACCAACGCCGCCAAACATTCCGGAGCCCGGAACGTCCGGGTGGAGCTGGCCCGGATCGGCGATGATGCTCGAGTGAGGATCGAGGACGACGGGGGCGGAGGCGCCGAGATGCGCGCCGACGGCGGTCTGGCCGGGTTGACCGGCCGCGTCGCCTCCCTGGAGGGACAGCTCACGGTGACATCGCCGCAGGGCCACGGGACGCGGGTCGAGGCGGTCATCCCGTGCGCGTCCTGATCGCCGACGACTCCGCGCTGATCCGGGAGGGCCTGCGCCTGGTGCTCGAGGAGGCCGACCACGAGGTGGTCGGCACCGCCGCGACCGGAACAGAGCTGGTGGCACGTGCGCTGGAGCTGCGTCCGGATCTGGTCATCTCCGACATCCGGATGCCACCGACCCACACCGATGAGGGGCTGCGAGCGGCCCAGCAGATCCGCGCGCAGTGGCCACAAGCACCGATCGTGCTGCTGAGCCAGTACGTGGTGGTCGGCTATGCGACCGAGCTGATCGAATCCGGGGTGCGGTCCACGGGCTACCTGCTCAAGGACCGCGTCTTCGATATCCGGACCTTCCTCGAGTCGATCGAGCGGGTGGCCGCCGGCGGCGTGGCGATCGATCCGGACGTGGTGGGGCAGGTGATCTCCTCGCGTCGGCGCACGCCGCTGGACGACCTCACGCCACGTGAGCGCGAGGTGCTGGAGCTGATGGGTGAGGGACTGACCAATGCCGGTATCTCGCAGCGTCTGCACATCAGCGGCGGGGCGGTAGAGAAGCACACGCAGCGCCTGTTCGCGAAGCTCGGGCTCAGCGAGGATGCGGGCGTGCACCGCCGGGTGACCGCAGTGCTGACGCTGCTGGGTCGCTGAGAGGCTGCTGGAATGCTCGACTGCTGGAATGCTCGACTGCCCGGGGCTGGCGGACGGCAGTGCGACCGGTCCTCCCCACACCTGAGTCATCCACAATGCCGCCCGGCATTATTGGCAGCATTCCGATGAGCATTTCCGGCTCTTCGCAGCTACCCCCTCAGCTGCGAAGAGCC
>JAKDNE010000334.1 GCA_030451965.1 Brachybacterium sp.
GGCTGCCGCGGGCCGCGGCAGCGGCCTTCAGTGCGTCCTCGACGAGCTCGGTGCGCATGTGGTCGGCGACCGCCCAGCCGGCGAGCCGACGTGAGTAGCAGTCGATCACGGTGGCCAGGTACAGGTTCGTGCCGTCGGCCAACGGCAGGTAGGTGATGTCCCCGACGTAGCGTCGGTTCGGCGCTTCGGCGGTGAAGTCCCGCTTGAGCAGGTCGGGGTACTTCTGCCCCGACGGCTCGGGGATCGTGGTCCGGACCCGACGCTTCTTCACATAGCCACGGATGCCCTCGGCCCGCATCACCCGGGCGACGCGCTTGTGGTTCACGCAATCGCCGACAGGTGCGCCGTCGTTGAGCTCAGCGGTGATCCGTGGGGCACCCTGGGTGCTGTCCTGGCCATGCACAGCTCTGATCCGCGTCGCGAGCTCGGCATCGGCCCGGGCGCGCTCCTCGCGTGCTGGGGCGGCCTTGAGCCAGGCATAGAAGGACGAGCGCTCGATCTCGACGAGCTCGCATAGTCGCTTCACCTCGAAGGTGGCGGAGTTGTCGGCGACGAACTGGAAGCGACTCACCAGCGCGTCTCCCCGGCGAAATACTTCGCTGCCCGTTGGAGGATCTCGCGCTCGGTGGTGAGCTTGGTGGTCTCGACCTCAAGCTCGTTCACCCGGGCCTGAAGCCGGGCGATCTTCTGCTCCGGTGTCTCGCCCTCGGGCGCCGACGGGCTCTTTGACGAGTTGTTGGACTGCAGGGGGCTGGAGCTCAGCGTCCCGTCGGCGGGGGTCTTCTTGCCGGTCCCGTACGGCTCGAGCCAGTGCCGCAGCGTGCCGCGCACGATGCCGAGGTCCTCGGCGATGCCGCGGACCGTGGCGCCCGGGGTGGACTCGTACAAGTCGACGGCCTGACGACGGAACTCCTCGGAGTAGTTCTTTCTGGCCATAGTTCTCGGATCATCTCGCTTCCCCAGCAGCAGATGCTGGATTCAGCGTGTCCAAGAACCGGGGTCAGGCCCCGACGTCGTGTCCGCCCTCGACGGTCGCGTCCTCTCCCAGACCGTTCGGGCCGTGGGCGATCGACGGGTTCTCCGGCGCTCGCAGGTGCAGGTCGGCGCCGGCCCGGTCCACGACCACCAGCAGCTGTCGCACGGCGAAGGGGATCAGCTGCAGCAGCGGCAGCAGTTGCGGGAACTCGCCCCGGTGGGCCGACTCCTGCAGCGGAGGCGCCGGAAGGACCCGGTCCACGAGGATCCCGTCGTCGTTCGCGAAGACGGAGCGGCCCTGCCGTCCGCCGAGGGTCGAGGGGCTGAGCACAGTCTCCTCGATCTGGGCGAGCAGCGCCTGCGGGGCGCCGTCGGCCGTGAGGGTGGAGCGCATCCGCGCCCAGCGGGCCTCGAGCTCGCCGGCCGATTGGGGGTCGGTCCGGGTGGTGTCGAGGTGGACCGAGACGACGGGGCCGGTCGCTTCGAGGACGGGCGTGAGCCAGGGCAGTTTCACAGTGGACCTCCAGGTGCTCGACGTGCGGGGACGACCGTGCTCCCAGCTCGGCCTCTTCGCCCCGCCTGGGTCCGTTCAACCCTGGCACGAGGGGTGCGGCATCGCAAGCGGGATCGGGCCGACTGGCACGGGAGCGGGCCGGCCCGTGCGGACGGCCCGTGCGGCCGGACAGCGCGGCCGGGCGGTGCGGCCCGTCCCCGTCAGGTCGAGGATCCGCCGGAGGCCACGTGATGGCGGCCGATCGGGAGCATCAGCGGGGTGCCGGAGACGGGATCGGCGATGATCCGGCTCTCCAGCCCGAACACCTCCCGCACCCGCTGCTCGGTGAGGACCTCCGCCGCGGGGCCGCTCGCCGCCACGGCGCCTCCGGCGATCATGACCAGCCGATCGCTGTACCGGGCGGCGAGGTTCAGGTCGTGCAGCACCATCACCAGCGTGATCCCCCGCTCCCGGTTCAGGTCGGTGAGCAGGTCGAGCACCTCCACCTGGTGGGCGACGTCGAGGAAGGTGGTGGGCTCGTCCAGCAGCAGCAGGTCGGTGTCCTGCGCGAGGGCCATCGCGATCCAGACGCGCTGGCGCTGGCCGCCGGAGAGCTCGTCCACCGGGCGCTCGGCGAGCGCCGCGGTGCGCGTGGCGTCCAGGGCCGCGGCGACCGCCTCGTCGTCGGCCGCGGACCAGCGGGAGAAGATCCCCTGGTGGGGGTGGCGGCCGCGGCCGACGAGGTCGGCGACGGCGATCCCCTCGGGCGTCAGCGGGGACTGGGGCAGCAGGCCCAGCACCCGGGCGAGCTGCCTGGCCGGCAGGCGGTGCACCTGCTCGCCGTCCAGCAGCACCTGGCCGCGGCGCGGGGTCAGCAGCCGCGACATGGAGCGCAGCAGGGTGGACTTCCCCGAGGCGTTGGCGCCCACGATCGCGGTCACCTTCCCGGGCAGCAGGTCGAGGTCCAGCCCCTCGATCACGGTCCGTTCGCCGTATCCGAGGGAGAGGTCCTGGACCTGCAGGGTGTGGTCGGCGGTCACAGGGAGCTCCCTCGACGGTTGACGCGGACGATGAGATACAGCAGGTAGGGCGCGCCGAGCACGCCGGTGACGACGCCGACGGGATAGCGGGTCCCGGTCGCGAACTGTCCCACCAGGTCCGCGACCAGCACCAGCAGCGCGCCCACGGCCGCCGCGGGCAGCAGCGGCGAGGCGCCCGGGCCCACGATCCGCGCGGCGATCGGTCCGGAGAGGAACGCGACGAAGGCGATCGGCCCGCTCGCGGAGGTCGCGAAGGCGATCAGGCCCACCGCGGCGACGACCACGACCAGCCGGGTCCGGCCGGTGCGCACCCCGAGGGCCTGGGCGGCGTCGTCCCCGAGCTGGGTGATGCGCAGCTCCCCGCTGTGGCTCAGCAGCACCGGCCCCAGCACCACGAGCGCGGCCAGCACCGGCAGCGCCTGCTCCCAGGAGGTGTTGTTCAGGCTCCCGGTCAGCCAGCGCAGCGCCTCCTGGAGGTCCCACTGGCCGGCCTTCGAGAGCACCCAGTCGGTGAGGCTCGTGAGCATGGCGGAGATGCCGATGCCCACCAGGATCAGCCGGGTCCCCGCGACCCCGCCGCGCGAGGACAGCAGGTAGATGAGCAGCGCCACCAGCAGGCCCGCGACGATCGACAGCAGCGAGACCGCGGTGCCGGACAGCCCGAGGATCACGATGCCGAAGGCCGCCGCGGCGCTCGCCCCCGAGGAGATGCCGATGATGTCCGGGCTCGCCAGCGGATTGCGGAGCATGGTCTGGAAGGTCACCCCGCCCAGTCCGACGCAT